>JBATLM010000187.1:0-10733 GCA_049289315.1 Cyclobacteriaceae bacterium | reverse complement strand
GTAAATGATTTTGTTTCTTTTTGGCATATAAATGTTAATTTAATTGACTGACTATCTTTTGTAATCTGTTATGCGCCATGTTGATTCCTTGAGCAAAAGGTAACTTGAGCATATTGTCTCTGTCTTCTACAGATTTAAAAACAATTTGCATGGTGAGCTTACTGGTACTTCCTGCTATAGTATCAAATTGAAGGAACTCCAGCTGAACTGGAAAAGAAGAGTTCTCCATTTCAAATGTTCGTGTGATCCTTTCGTTAGGATGAAATTCATGGATGACTCCATTAAACCCATGCTTATTGCCCATCGGATCGGTGGTCACAAATTGCCAGCTTCCATGAGGCTTACTTTCCAGCTTCAACACTTTGGTTCCCATCCATTGCTCAACAATCTCAGGATCTATGTAGGCTTTGAAAAGTAACTCCAACGGCAAATCAAACTCCCGGCTAATCACAATCTCCTGCTTGCCTTCTTCTGCTTCAATTTTGGTCTTTGGTTCCATATCCTTATTTATACTTTTTCATAACGGCTTCCAGTTTATTAAATCGCTTATCCCATAGTTTTCTAAACGGTTCAATAAAATCAGCAATCTCTTTGATTTTCTTAGGGTTCAAATGGTAATGTATTTCCCTTCCACTCTGCTCCTGCCCGAGTAACTCACAGGCAGTAAGAATCTGAATGTGTTTGGAAATGGTTTGCCGTGACGAATCAAAATTTTCAGCAATGGCTGTTGGCGTCAAAGCTTGAAGCGCCACTAATGCAATAATTGCCCTACGTGTAGGATCGGCTATGGCCTGAAATACATCTCTTCTTAATTCCATTATGCAGCTATTTAGCTGCTAATATAAGCGCAGTTATATGGCTGCGCAAGAATTATGTTTAATATTGATTTGATGGGTAAAAAAAAGACGTGAGATCATCACGCCTTTTATGTTATTGCTACACCAGTCTATTCTGATTCCCTCTACTTTTGTTCCGCCATCTCAAGGTTGCACAAAATCTCGATGGTGGGTGCTACAGAGCCTGCAGCCCCAGATACGCCCCACTCGTTCCTATCAACACTGCCTGTCAATTGAAAACCTACACTGTTACGGTCATCTCTGGTTTTGGTGGACCCGATGTGATTGGCGGTGAGTTCCACTTGTTTGGTATTTCCCCTCATGGTCAAATCACCTACCACCTTATAGGTATTGCCTCCTGATTTAGTCATTGACTTACTTACAAAACTGATCGTGGGGTGGTTTTCCATATCGAAAAAATCAGCGGTCTTTAAGTGCTTGTCTCTACCTTCCGCACCTGTACTTACGCTACCTACTTGCGCTGTAAAAGTCACTTTAGCTCCTGTGAAATCTGAAGGTGTTCCCCCTTCTACAGTTGCATCAAACTCCATGAACCTCCCATTTACAAATGAGATTCCTGAGTGCTTGGCATTAAACATAATGCTGGTGTGATTAGGGTCAATTTTCCAGGTTTGTGCATGGACACCAACTGTAACAAGCAAGACGGATAAGAGTGTGATTAGACTATTCTTCATGTTTTCAAATTGTTTTTCAATAGGCAACATAAAGAACTTTTAAAGCCACCTTGCAAACTCCTATACAGGCGGTTGAATAATGCTTTGTGAACTTCTTTAAGCACAAGGAAAATCTACCACAGGAAAGTCATCACCCTTTTTGTGGTAGACTTAACCGGTGATAAGAAAATTATTGTGGTTTTCTATTAAATGTGATTCTCCACATGCCTCTCAGCTCTCCCATACTAAAATCCAGAGCTTTATCATCCGGGTACTTGGCTTGAATAGCAGCCAATGCATTTACGGATAGATCATCAGGTTTTCCATGGCATTGCAAACAAGCAGGCATACCCAGTACAATGGGTTTATAAAACAACATCGCCTCCTGTTGTTCAACCAACTGAGGTGATAAAGCGGCACCTTTGGCAATGGCTTCATCGAATTCATCAAACACCTTTTTGTCTCCCTCAGTCAATTGGTTGTCTGGATTTCTGTTACGTAATGCTACTCTCTTGATCTCGCAATTATACTTATTGCTTAGAGAGTCCGTAATTGGAATGGCACGTTCGCTACAAAAATTCACTGCGTGTTCAGGTCCTCCAGCTTCCATAGCCATCATCAATTGTTTCATTAAGGCCTGCTGGGCTGCTACACTAATGCTATCTCCAAGCGCAACATAATTGACCTCAGCATCAGGCGAAGATTCATTTTGATGTGTTTTTAGATTACATGACCCTACAATGAAAACAAGCAAAATGTAACCCATCAAAATGTAGTTTTTACGGCACATAGGATTAGAGTTTAGAGGGTACTAATTAATACAAATAGTGACAACTCTTACTGATAAATGTCATTATTCCTTTTGACTACCCTCATCACAGGCAGGTTTATATTACGGTAACTTTACTTGTTCCATTGCTGGCAAGATGATCTAAACTGTCTAGTGACAGGATTGGATATGAAATAGAATAAATAATGAATCAATCAATATCCCAGGCTTTTGCAATTATAATTCTTCTTACTTCCTGCCAATCTCCATCAGAAAAAGTAAGCCCTGTTCTAGAAGCTATTTCAGAATCAGTTTATGCATCTGGCATAGTTAAGAGCAAGAATCAATATCAGGTATATGCTGCCTCCAGTGGTTTGATTCAGGATATATTGGTCAAGGAAGGAGACCTTGTGAAACAAGGAGATCCCATCATGAAGTTAGTTAATGACGCTTCACAAATAACGACCACTAATTCAAAATTGGCAGCAGATTATGCTGCAATAGATGCCAATACCGATAAGTTAAAGGAATTGAAAGTGGCTATTGACCTAGCTGCCAGCAAACTGCTAAACGATTCGTTACTAGCTGTACGGCAGCGTAAACTCTGGTCACAAAATATTGGGACCCAGGTAGAATTGGAGCAACGGGAGCTTGCCTATCAGAATGCCATCACCAACTATGAGGTTGCCCAAATTCGTTACAATGACCTAAAACGTCAGCTGGTGTATAATAGCAAACAGTCTCAAAATAACTTGAAGATCAGCACTTCAATGGCAAACGATTTTACTGTTAAATCCGATACCGATGGCAAAGTGTATAAAATCCTTAAAGAAAAAGGTGAGTTTGTCAGTACCCTTAACCCCGTAGCCATTGTAGGCGATGCCACTAGTTTTTATGTTGAGTTAACGATTGATGAATATGACATTGCACGCATTAAGGAAGGGCAGCGGGTACTCATCACTATGGACAGCTACAAAGGTGAATTGTTTGAGGCCACTGTTAGACAAATCGAACCTTTGATGAATGAACAATCCAGATCATTTACTATCAACGCAGACTTTGTAAAACGCCCTACCCTACTTTACCCTAATTTATCACTTGAAGCCAATATCATTATCAACTCCAAAGAGAATGCGTTGACTATTCCTCGCAACTACCTTATCGGTGATTCAATGGTACTTCTCAGTAATGGCGAAAAGAAGAAAGTGATTACAGGTCTCATGGATTACCAAAAAGCAGAAATTGTAAAAGGTTTGGACAAAAAAGATGTCTTGATCTTACCTCAGCCATGAACATAAGTCTGATTTTTAGTATCGCTAAGTCATTGCTGTTGGCTCGGTGGCGGCAGACATTGGTGGCTGCTGTTGGCGTCACCTTTAGCATCACTATGTTCATTGCCTTGTTAGGTTTTATGACAGGGCTAAACGATTTATTGGATGGCCTGGTAATCAACCGCACTGCACACGTAAGGCTGTACAATGAGATCAAGCCCAATGAACAGCAACCCATCAACTTATCTTCAGAATATAAGCTGAGTTACAATATTGTGCGGTCTATAAAATCAGTGAACAGTCGCGAGCGCATATACAACAGTGGTGCGATCATACAGGCACTAAAAAAAGATGAACGTGTCATAGGCATTGCCCCTAAGATTTCGGCACAAGTATTTTTCAATGAAAGTGCCATAGATATTACTGGAGTCATCAATGGCATTGATGCTCAGGCTGAGAGCCGGCTTTTCCACTTCGATGACTATATCACCTTGGGCAACTCTGCAGACATTGCTATTGTGTCTAATAGCATCATACTGGGTAAAGGTTTAGCGGATAGATTGCTGGCCACCATTGGCGATGTGGTACAGGTAACTACCATTTCCCAAGAACGTTTCCCATTAAAGGTGGTGGGTATCTTTCAGTCGGGTATACAAGAACTTGATAAGGTACAAAGCTATGCCTCCGTGAGTACCGTGCAAAAGATCTTGGGCAAACCCAACAACTACATTACTGATATTCAGATCAAAGTCAGAGATATAGAACAGGCACCGCTTATGGCAAAGGAGCTCTCAGAATTATTCAACACCGATACGGAAGACATTCAAACTGCCAACTCCCAATTTGAAACAGGCTCATTTGTTCGGTCTTTAATATCCTACGCAGTAGGCATCACGCTCCTAATTGTAGCTGGTTTTGGCATTTATAATATTCTTAACATGATGATTTATGAGAAGATGGACTCTATAGCCATTCTAAAAGCCACCGGCTTTTCAGGCAAAGATGTCAATCGCATATTCATGGTGATTGCATTAAGTATTGGTCTCTTTGGTGGGGTGCTCGGTTTGTTATTTGGTTTCCTTCTGTCATTAGGCATCGATCAAATTCCTTTCAATACGTTGTCCTTACCTACCACTACTACCTATCCGGTCAATTATAGTCCCGCATTTTATTTAATTGGATCTACGTTCTCCATAGTGACCACCTACCTGGCAGGTTGGGCTCCGGCAAGAAAGGCAAGCAAAGTAGATCCAGTGGTAATCATCCGGGGAAAATAGAATGAGTAGGATCGTTACCCTTCAAGCCAATCAGATTAACAAAAGATTTCACGATCCAGTGACCATCCATGTATTGAAAGACATCACCTTCTCTATCCATGGAGGAGAATTTGTTTCTGTTGTTGGAAAATCAGGCTGTGGAAAATCAACATTATTGTATATCCTGTCAACTATGGATACCGATTATGAAGGCGACTTGTTCATTGGTGGAGAAAGCATGCGCAACCGAACAGATCAGCAACTGGCCCATGTTCGCAACGAAAAGATTGGGTTTGTCTTTCAGTTTCACTACTTGTTGAGTGAATTTACCGTATTGCAAAATGTAATGCTACCCGGGTTGAAATTGGGTAAGTTTCCAGAAGAACTCATCCGAGAGCATGCTTTGGATAAGTTGGATCAATTAGGCATCAAAAAGCTAGCTGATAAAAGTGCTACCCAAATATCTGGCGGAGAGAAGCAACGCGTGTCTATTGCTAGGGCATTGATCAATAACCCTAGCATCATCATGTGTGATGAACCTACTGGAAATTTGGATAAAGTAAACGGTCAAATTGTATTTGACATCTTTAAAGAATTAACAAAGGAGTTTCATCAAACACTTCTAGTAGTGACGCATGATCCTGAGTTTGCCAGCAAAACTGATCGCATCATAGAAATGGAGGACGGTCGGATTATCAGCCAATAGAAAGTTAAGTGTTTATTCAACTTACTCTTTAACAGTTTTCGGAATGAAATCTATTACATAGCAATATAAAAACCACTTGCGGCCTTACCCAGATTAAAACAAATACTCCCTTGTTGACAATAAGCCCCATTTACATTTTTTCTCCTTTGACAATCAATATTGATTTAACTGACTCGTCTTTCAAGTGGATAAACTCCAATCGACTATCATCTTTCATAAATTCAGTCAAATCTTCTTCTGAGTCGAATGATACAAAGTGCATTTCATAAGGCAATTCTTTGCTCTCATCGATAAAATGCGCAGCCTCGGGTCTTAATCTGTAAAGCATTTTCCCGTTGTACTTCTCCATTAAAGGAATAGCAAATCGTTCAAACTCCAGAAATTTCTCTTCCTGTCCCTTCTTTACAAATATCAATTGGGTAAGATAGATCACATGAATTCTTTTTTACTACACAGAACACAATGTCCCCAATCCAAAATATGTTGCTACAAATGACACATACATAGCCTTGTGTATCTCATTTTTTAGTTTGCGATTAATAAAAGTATACCAATTAGTAAAAGAACTACCCAGCCTGGATGTTTCCCTTTTGTTCCAATCAACACTAAGAAAGCGCCTGCAAACATTGTATAAATCATTGGCTGAATAGCCATCTCAATAAACTTTAGACTTAAGTCCTTCTGTTCTAATGAGATCCTTACAAGTATTATTCCAATGCACCAACCTAAAACAGAAGCCAAATGCCAAGTCGCCCATATTATTCGCAAATGTCTTTCTTTTAGTTCCGTACTATTTTTAGACGGAATTATACTCCCATTATTCCTTTTGTCTTTAAAAATTAGAACTTCACCAAGAATTGAATGTACAATCCCCAATATGAAACATAGAATGCCCGCTATTAGAAAATAGGTGTTCATAATTAAGTTCAATTAATTGTCTCTTTTTTTGTAAACTCCATTATCCAATTAGTTTCCCATTCATTCTTTAGCTCATCAAAATAGGCCTGCTCCCATTGCGCTGTATTTATAGATTGCTTTTTCCAAGTAAACCTTAATTTATATTCATTTCCTTGATAGTGTTCTTTACCATAAAACTCCCCAGTTCCATTTTTAAATTCTCCAACTACTTGTTCCCTTAAGTAATTTTCTGGGGTTGAAGTATCAGCCCAATAAATTGTCCAAATATTTGTTTTAGGATTTACCATTCTAATGCTAAACCCAATAAAATTGTCACCAAAATGTGATGATTTCATTTCGTCCATTAAACCTAATCCGTTTAGAAATGGCTTAGTTTCCATTTCAGCAGAGAATTCAATCCATTCATCACTACCTTTTAATCGTTCTGATAATCTCTTATTGAGTACATTCCAGTTTCCAATTAGAAAATCAAAGTTCTCTATTTCTATAATACTGCGATTCGGATTCATATTCTAATTTCTTGGTATGCTCTGGTATTATCACTTACAGGAGTCATTATCAAAACAATGCTTACCTCGGTCTCCGCTTTGTTGCTGAAATCGATTTAATGATTGATTGTTCCTTTATCTTTTGCACTTTATTCTCCAACGAGTCGATGGATAGTTGGAGTGCTTGTTTCAAAAGCCCTTTCACATATTTTTCAGGAAAATCGGAAAAACCGTCAACCCTAATATGCCTGATTGAATTCCCTGTTCCGTTCAATAATTTTTTAGGATCGTTAAGATCTGTCCCTTTGTTAAACCCGATGTTTACGTATTTGGAGTAAACGGCAACATGACAGTATATTCCCTTTTGACGGTCAGTGGTCGAATAGCCAATTGCAACTGCGTTATAGTTATCATAGATCAACTCATTACAGTCAGGATGATGTCCGATAACAAAGTCCCGAAGCAACAAAGCCGTCTCCGCAACCTTCTTATCGTATGGTTTCAGAAACTTGATAAGATCTTTTGGCATTTCCCTGCTCATTGCCAGTTAACTATCCATAAGTGCTGTTATCAACGATAAATACGCCCAGTGAGCCTATTTGGTTCTATTCATTCTAAGATAGCTTTTCTGCACCTAAATTGGTTAATAACTAAGGCTACTCAACAAACTTTTGTTGGTTAGCAAACTTTTTGACGCTCCAAACCATTATACAGATTCCAGATAAGATGAGTGGTATACTGAGTGTTTGCCCCATGTTAAGTTGGAGTTGTTCTTCAAATGCTACTTGGTTCTCCTTTAAAAATTCTACCAGGAACCTTTGCAAGAATATTAAGAACATACCAAGTCCAAAAAGAAAACCCTTGTAATTACTAACTTTCCCTGACTGCCAAATAAGAAATAGAATCAAAGATATTGACAGATAAAATAGTGCTTCATAAAGTTGAGCAGGATGTCGTGGAGTTTGATCAATCCGAGAAAATATGAATGCCCAGGGAAGTTGAGAAGGAGTTCCAACTATTTCGGAGTTGATCAAATTGCCTATCCTAATAAAGCCGCCAAGTAAAGTCCCACCTATTACTAGTCTATCTAACATCCACATATAATCCTTTTTGGATTTTCTATTATAAAGGTAAAGAGCAATTAGCGCTCCCAAGATTCCTCCATGACTTGCTAGACCAGTAAGTCCTGTGAATTGGAAAGTGGGTTTAATTCGTATGGGAAGAATCTCGATTGGATTGTTCAAATAGTATAATGGATCATAAAACAGAATATGCCCTAAACGTGCGCCAACGATTGCACCCAATATTACGTAGGTGGTGAGTTTATCTAAATCCGGCTGTGAATGGCCTTCAACTTTACAAATTTTTAACACAATTTGATAGCCAAGAATTATTCCTATAGCCCAACAGAGACCGTACCATCTTAAAAATTCAAATCCTTCAAAGATTTCTGGACCAATATCCCAGGTGATGAACGAAATCATCCTGCCTGACAGCAGACAGTTAAAAATACAAACATTACAGAGTTCATCATTAGCCTATGAAATTTGTTTGTAGCCATATCTTCAGCTTGCTCGATAATAAATAGGATTTCTTCTCGCCCCATCGGCTGCATGGAATTCAATAATCGAAACTGTCGCCAAGCTGGTTTAAGGTTGTTTAAATTCATAATGCTGATTTCTAAATTTAGCTTTTAGCTCTGCCCTCACCCTATTCAATCTGGTGCTTACATTCGTAGGTGTGAGATTTAAAATCTCAGAGATCTCCTTGTTCTTATAGCCTTCCAAGTAAAGAATGACGATAGCTTTATCGAGGCCTTTTATAGACTGGATTACAATGTTTAGAAGTTCAATATCCCCATCTGTCATTGCTACCGCAATAGATAGTTCTGAGGTGCCTATAGATTCAGTAGCTATTTTTCTTTTCTCCTTCTTGATTTTGGTGAGTATAGTGTTAAGAGTTACTCTATAGATCCAAGTGCCTATTTCAGACTCCCCTCGAAATGTCGCAAATGATCTCAAAAGCTGTAGAATGATGTCTTGAAAAGCATCTTTTTGATCTTCATGACTCATATAATAGGCTTTACAAAGGCTTTTTATAAGCCCTTGATTAGCGTCTATCAGTCGAATAAAGTTTTGCTTTTGCAGTTCCAATTTAGCTACAGTCCATATTGAATTAGTAGCCCAATTTTAAGAATTGTCACAGATAAATATGTTTTTTTTATCCGATATATTCCTCTAGTATTTATAAAGGGATCATTGTATATGGCGAAAAGGATTTATTGGTAGCTTATTTAATATTCATAATATTCTTTTATCACAAATCTCAATTCCTCTTGTTTAGGTTTAATTAGGGAGTTCAAATAATACCTGTGATAATAACCGTTTAATACAATTATTCTGCTGCCCTCGTATTGATTTACGAATTGCAGAATATTCTTTGCCATTGTTTGATTTCTTAAATCCCAGAATTCAGATGCTCTTTGATAACCTTGTGCATAACTAATACTATCATTGTCACCTTTCAAAAAATAGGTGTTAGAGAAAATGGGGTATTCTTTCATTATTTTTAAGAACTCCTCGTATTGATACTGTTGTCTGACTTGGGCAATTCTATCTGTTCTGGAATTATTAAAGGCTCTTGCACCCAAATATGCAAATGAATTAAGTGAATCATTTATTTCAAGAAACCTTTGATAGATTTTCTTATTCAAAGAGTCCAATTGATTACTCCTGAATAGGCTGTCTAGCAATTCGGATGCTAATGCATCTGTTGGTCGTGATCCAATCTCCTTTCTGTATTCGTTTCTTCCTGTAAACTCATAGGGTCTTACATCCACATCAAAGTGGCTCATATATTTAACAGTGGCGATATTTTCATTACTCTCCCATGTTTTCTTAAACTTAAACTCATCAGTAAAAAAGGAAGAATCCACTTCAAAAAGTATCAAGTCAGGTTTTATCTTAACCAGGATGTTATAGAGACTGTCAGGGGTAAAATTTTGAATGGGTTCATGCACGGTACCGAGCAGTACCAGTTCTGTTTTTTTACTGGTGCAATTGTAAAAAAGTAAATCAATGAATATTAATAATACTATACTTCTCATGTAAATAGTCTTCAATCCTGCTACAAGGACTGTTCATGTGATGATTACCCTATATAGGTCACCAGCAAATTAGCGCTTTTTGCGTTTCCTTTCAAGTTCTGTAAAATTGAGCGGAAGAATTTATTACACTTCAAATACGCACTTTAGCACATGCCATAATGTTATGCACTGTACGCAATTACTGTATCTAACCACACTTATGCGATGCCTGGTTTACTTGTCGGTATGCGCGGCATGGGTGTGGTTTTTGTAATACTATACGTTTGCACATAATTTAGTCATTTCTTAAAGTCTTAGTCGGATCATCTATAGCAGTCCTGAAAATAGTTGTGCTTGTTGTCGAAATACCAATGATGAAAATTGAGAGGCTACATAATACAATCGTTATAAATCCAATTTCGATATGTTGAGCATACAGATCGTTAAGCAAAGTATTCGTTAAGAGATAGCCACCGTAACCTCCTAACAAGGAAGCCAGCGCAAGAATAATTGCAAACTCTCTATTAAGCAGTTGAACTATGCTTCCAACACTCGCGCCTAATACTTTTCGTACGCCAATCTCTTTTGTCCTCTTCTGCACGTTCAAACTCGCCAATGCATAAATACCAGATGCTGATAGGAGGCAACCTAGTAGAGTTATGAAAAAGAAAATCTGTTTGAGGTTGCTGTTGTATCCATTAGCTTCTTCATAAACGATATCCTCCTGTAG
>JBATLM010000186.1:0-1738 GCA_049289315.1 Cyclobacteriaceae bacterium | reverse complement strand
TTCATTTGCCCTTCCAATCCTAAGTCACGAATATCCTCACCTACTTGTTTCTTTCTTAAAAAATTAATTAATCCTTTCCCAAGTGTGATCGTAATCACCAATGACAATACTGCTGCCGCACCTGCACGAAAAGAGATGTACTGAAATACACCTGCTCCCATGAGGTTGTAATGCTTTTCCAAATAGTCAAATAAATAATAAAGCATCAGTTACTGAACATTTTTAGCATTCTTTCCAAAACCTCTTTATCATCAAATGGGTATTTAACTCCCTTAATTTCCTGATATGTCTCATGGCCCTTCCCTGCCACCAGAATAATGTCTCTTTCCTTAGCCATCATACATGCCGTCTTGATCGCTTCTTCCCTATCCACTATAACCAAAGTCTTTTTCGCATCCGTTACACCTACACCCTTCTGCATATCCTTAATGATTTCCATTGGGTCTTCACTACGCGGATTATCTGAAGTGAAGATGGCCTTGTTGCTGTACTTGCAAGCAATGGCTGCCATCAATGGTCTTTTCATCTTATCCCTGTCTCCTCCGCATCCTACAATTGATATTACCTGCTCCTGACCTGTTCTAAATTGAGTAATGGTTTCCAGCACATTCTTTAAAGCATCAGGGGTGTGAGAGTAATCAACTATTGCTGTGAATTTTGATCCGGGAAGAATCAATTCAAATCTTCCTGCCGCCCCAGTTAATGCTGAGAGTCTCATCAAAACACTCTCAGGGTCTTCACCTAATAAAACAGCTGTGGCGTAAACAGAAAGAAGGTTGTAGGCATTGAAATCGCCTATTAGCTTAAACCAAACATTTCTATTTTCAATTTCTAACTCAAGGCCCTCTAATGAATTGGTCATCACCTTTGCTTTGAAATCAGCCATTTTCTTTAAAGCATACGTTCTCTTAGAAGCCTTGGTGTTTTGCAACATCACCATTCCCCTTTTGTCATCCAGGTTGACCAAAGCAAATGCATCAGATGACAACTCATCAAAGAACCCCTTCTTGGCGCGGATATAACTCTCAAATGTTCTATGATAGTCAAGATGGTCGTGAGAGATATTTGTAAATACACCGCCCGCAAAAGTGAGTCCTTCTACTCTACCTTGCACAACTGCATGCGAACTCACTTCCATGAAGCAATGTGTGCACCCTGCTTCCAACATCTTCACCAATAATTCATTGATTTGAATCGGGTCTGGTGTGGTGTGTGTGGCAACAATAATTTCGCTATTCACTCTATTCTCCACTGTAGACAAAAGTCCCGTAGAGTACTCCATTGATGTGAACAATTTATGTAATAACGTAACTACAGTAGTTTTACCATTGGTGCCTGTAATCCCGACTAGCTTTAGTTTAGCTGAAGGGTTCTCATAAAAGTTAGCCGCGATTATACCCAACGCTTTAGCACTATCCTTAACCGTGACATAAGTAATATTTTCAGACAGCGCTTCAGGCAGTTTTTCACAAACTATTGCAGTGGCACCTTTTTGAATAGCAGCCTTAATAAACTCATGTCCATCTGACTGAGTACCCTTAACTGCAACAAAAAGAAATTCACCTTTCACCTTTCGGGAATCAAATGCTACGCCCTTCAATGAAATACCCATATCACCCGATGCAGAGGTGATATTGACTTTATACAATATGTCTTTTAATTCATGCATCAACTGAGACTGATATGTATTGTTCTTCCTTTACTCACTTTCGTACCGGGTGTCAATGATTGATTAACC
>JBATLM010000185.1:0-6913 GCA_049289315.1 Cyclobacteriaceae bacterium | reverse complement strand
GATGAATCTCAACCAAACACACTAAATATGTGGATTGTGGCCGATAACCTGAGAAAAGGAGCAGCTACGAATGCCGTGCAGATTGCTGAGTTTTTGATGGAGAAAAGCTTGGTAGTTTAATCATGTTTTTAGGCAATAAAGAAATAGCTTTACTTTAAACTATAAATAAATTATGAGCAAAGGATTAATAACGACACTAGTAATCATTGGTGCCATTGTCTTATTTGTTGGAGGTTTTTTTATGTGGGGCGCAGGTACTTTTGACAAGGCTGTAGCGCAACAAGAAAATGTAAATGCACAATGGGCGGATGTTCAAGCTACCTACCAAAGGAGGATGGATTTAATTCCAAACCTTGTAAGCACAGTAAAAGGTTATGCAGACTTTGAGCAGGAAACGCTTACTGGTGTGATTGAAGCAAGAGCTAAAGCTACATCTGTAAACATTGACCCTTCCAATATCACACCTGATCAATTGGCACAATTCCAACAGGCACAGGATGGTTTGAGTTCTGCGCTTTCAAGGTTGATGGTGGTAGTGGAGCGTTACCCTGATTTGAAAGCCAACCAAAATTTTCTTGACCTTCAATCTCAGTTGGAAGGAACTGAAAACAGAATCAATGTGGCGCGGCAGCGTTACAATGAGTCGGTTCAAGGATATAACACGTATGTGCGAGGTTTTTTTAGAAGAATGGCGCTAAGCATTTTTGGAGGAGGGGAAGATTTTAGCGTGCGTAAAGGTTTTGAAGCACAGGAAGGAGCAGATACTGCACCGGTGGTTAAGTTTTAATAACACGAACTGGAAATAAAAAAGGCTCATGAATTTCATGAGCCTTTTTGTTTTGAATCAAGTTCAATTTATTTCTTCACTTCACGGTTTTCGTAACTCTCGATTACGTCACCTACCAGAATGTCGTTGAAGCTCTTGATACTGATACCGCAATCAAATCCGGACTTCACTTCTGCAACATCATCTTTGAAGCGTTTCAAGGCAGTCATTTCGCCAGTATAGATTACTATACCATCGCGTATGATACGAATAGGATTAGCACGTTTGATGTAACCATCTGTTACCATACAACCAGCTACTGTTCCTATTTTAGAAATCTTGAATACTTCTCTTATCTCCACATTACCCACGATCACTTCTTCAAACTCTTTCTCCAACATACCCTCCATGGCCGCTTTCACGTCATTGATGGCATCGTAGATAATTGAGTATAAGCGAATTTCAATTTCTTCGTTTTCAGCTACTTTTCTGGCAGAACCTGATGGTCTCACCTGGAAACCAACGATTACCGCATCAGAGGCAGAAGCCAATAGTACATCCGACTCGGATATTTGCCCAACGCCTTTATGAATAATGCTGATCTGAATTTTCGGTGTTGAAAGTTTTAACAATGAGTCAGCCAAGGCTTCTACAGAACCGTCAAAGTCACCCTTTACGATAATTCGAAGTTCCTTAAATGAACCAATGGCCAAACGTCTTCCGATTTCATCCAGCGTAATATGTTTCTTGGTCCTGATGTTTTGCTCTCTCTGGATTTGACTACGCTTGGCAGCGATCTCACGTGCCTCACGGTCAGTTTCCATTACACTAAACTTCTCACCAGCCTGCGTTGCTCCATCCAATCCCAATACTAATACAGGAGTAGAAGGCCCAACTGATTTCACTTTGCTTCCCGTATCATCAAACATCGCTTTTACACGACCGAAGTTCGAACCTGCAAGAATAATATCTCCAATTTTAAGTGTACCCGCCTGCACCATTACTGTGGTTACATAGCCGCGACCCTTATCAAGAGCTGCTTCTACTACAGATCCAATTCCAGGTTTATTTGGATTGGCCTTTAGGTTAAGTAATTCTGATTCCAGAAGTACTTTTTCCAGAAGATCATCAATTCCTTGTCCGGTCTTGGCCGAAATCTCCTGGCATTGATATTTTCCTCCCCAGTCTTCCACCAGGATGTTAATTTTTGATAACGATTCCTTTACCTTTTCTGGGTTGGCACCAACCTTATCAACTTTATTGATGGCAAATACGATGGGAACGCCCGCCACTTGTGCGTGGTTAATCGCTTCCTTGGTTTGCGGCATCACGTCATCATCAGCAGCTACCACAATGATAGCCACGTCAGTGATTTTAGCACCACGTGCACGCATAGCTGTAAAAGCTTCGTGACCAGGTGTGTCAAGGAATGCTATCTTCTGATTACTCTTGGTGGTTACGTTATACGCACCAATATGCTGTGTAATACCTCCGGCTTCCTGATCGGTCACCTTTGTGTTTCTGATATAGTCCAAGAGCGAAGTTTTACCATGGTCAACGTGACCCATGATAGTAACAATCGGAGCTCGTGTTTCCAAATCCTCTTCAGCCTCCACTTCTTCTACAACGTCATCCTCTTCTTCACTGGAAGAGAACTGTACGTCAAAACCAAACTCATCCGTAATTACTGTGATGGCTTCTGCATCCAGGCGCTGGTTGATCGAAACGAACATTCCCAGGTTAAGACAGGTAGAGATTACATCATTGACAGACACGTTCATCAAAGAAGCAAGGTCGTTGGCGGAGATAAACTCCGTAACTTTTAATGTTTTTGAATCCTCTTGCTCCTGTTGTAGTCTTTCGTCCTCTGCGTCAGAAACAGCCTGACGTTTTTCTTTTCTATACTTAGCTCCACCAGTTTTTTTCTGATTTCCACTCAATTTCGCCAAGGTAGCCCTTACTTGCTCCTGAATTTCTTTTTCTGTTGGCTCAGCCTTTGGAGTGCGTGGCGCAAATGGTTTTTTGCCTTTGGCTCCGCCACTTCGATCGTCTCTTGGAGGAATAATTCTTTTGCGAGGTCTTCTTTTTCTATTCTCGTCTCTTTTGTCAGAAGAGGCAACAGGTTGCTCTTTTTTCTTTTCAGCAGGAAGTTCAATCCTATCTAATACCTTAAGGCCTTGCAGTTTGTTAGCTTTAGCCTTTATTAGTTCCTGTTCCTTATTTACTTCCTTTTCAGGAACGACTTCTTTTTTCTCCTCTTTGACTTCTGTCTTTACCTCTTCTTTATCTTTATTTTTCTCCTTTTCCTTCTCTTTTATCTCGGCAACGGGTTCTTCTTTCTTGGGCTCTTCTTTTTCCTTTTTCTTTTCGAGATCTATCTTTCCTAAAACCTTGATTCCTTCGAGCTTAGTTTTCTCTCGCTCAACCTTTTCGGGTTGCTTAGGTTCCTCCTTAGGTTTGATGTCACTAGAACCAAGATTCTTGATTAAGATTTGCTCATCTTCACCTGTTTTCTTTCTGGCAGCTTCAGTTTCAGGTTCAATCGTCACATCTTCAATATGTTTAACGCCAATGGTTAAGCTAGAAGCTTCACGTTTTTCAGAGGCCGAAGAGGCATATTCCTTTGAAAGCATGGCAAACTGCTCTCCGGTTAATTTGGCGTTGGGGTTGTTTTCAACATCAAATCCCTTTTCTGAAAGAAAATCCAATATGGTATTATGTCCCACATTGAGTTTCCTGGATGCCTGCCCCAACCGTATCATTTTATTTTCTGCCATGATGCCCAAATATCGGTATTTTTTGGTTTTTTATCTGTTTCTATTCTTATTCGAACTCTTTCTTAAGTGCTTTTAGAACCATCGCCACTGTTTCTTCTTCCAAATCGGTTCTTCTTACTAGCTCTTCTACATCCAATGCCAATACACTCTTCGCTGAATCCAATCCTATTCGCTTCAGTTCTTCAATCACCCATGCTTCAATTTCATCAGAGAATTCCTGCAGATCAACGTCCTCATCCTGCAGCTCCATGTCTTCTCTAAATACATCAATCTCCATGTCCACCAAACGGCTTGCCAGTTTAATGTTCAAACCACCTTTACCAATCGCTAGTGATACCTGATCTGGTTTTAAATAAACAGACACTCGTCCGTTGTCTTTATCTACTTTAATGCTGGTAATTTTTGCCGGACTTAACGAACGAGTAATATAAAGGTCAAGGTTTTCAGTATAGTTGATGACGTCTATGTTCTCATTCTGTAATTCTCTAACGATGGCGTGAATCCTCGATCCCTTCATTCCCACACATGCACCCACCGGATCAATACGATCGTCATAGGATTCTACGGCTACTTTGGCACGCTCACCGGGCTCACGTATTACCTTTTTGATGGTAATCAATCCATCGTATACCTCAGGCACCTCTTGCTCAAACAAACGCTCAAGGAACACTGGAGATGTTCTGGAAAGAATAATTTTTGGATTGCCATTGATCATTTCCACTTTGTGAACAATCGCTCTTATGCTCTCGCCTTTTCTGTATCGGTCTTTTGGTATCTGTTCGGTACGTGGTAATGAGATCTCATTACCCTCGCCATCAATCAGTAATACTTCGCGACTAAGTACTTGATAGACTTCACCAGCGATGATTTCACCAACAATCTCTTTGTATTTTTCGAAAAGGATATCTTTTTCAAGATCCTTCACCTTTTGCATCAGGGTTTGGCGTGCGGTGCTTACTGCCCTTCTTCCAAAATCTTCCAAATGAATCTCTTCCGCCACTTCTTCCCCTACCTCAAAATCGGGCTCTATTTTTTGTGCTTCTGTTAAGCTGATCTTGTCATGATCCCAAATATCTTCAGAGTCGTCATCTACGATTTCGCGGAAACGCCAGATCTCAAGGTCACCCTTATCTGAGTTTACGATGATGTCAAAATTGTCATCGTGTTCATACTTTTTACGAATCATATTCCGGAAAACATCTTCCAGAATGCGAATCATGGTCGGTCTGTCTATGTTCTTTTGCTTTGCAAAGTCAGCAAAAGATTCTACTAAAGTTGAAGCATCCATGTTACTACTTATTTAAAAGAAATTTGTACAAACGCCTTATCTATCATATCAAATGGTAATTCCATTGTTTTCATCTCCTTCTTCTTACTTTTTTTATCTACTTTTTCTTCAAATTCTATTTCAATAGCCTCGTCACCTGCACCGATTAATTTTCCTTTTACCTGAGACTTATCGGTTAAGGTGATTTTAAAGCCCCTACCTATGTGTTTTTTATATTGCCTTTTCAGTTTAAGAGGGAAGTCAACTCCGGGAGTTGTCACCTCGAGGGTATATTTCTCAGGGATGGCCTCTTCATTTTCATCCAGTTGTGCAGATAACGCCCGGCTCAATTTTGCGCAATCCTCAATGGTAGCTCCATTGTCTCCATCTATGATTACCACTACTTTTTTCTGAACCCTGTTTCCGGATATGACTACTTCCACTAAAAAAAGGTGAGGTTCCTTAAGTAAGGAAGCTGCCATTTCTGTGATACTTGTACTCAAATCCATAAGTTATTATAAACAAAGAGGGGACTTTTTAGTCCCCTCTTATTGTTTTTCTACATAAGTTGACGCAAAGGTAATCGATTTTTAATTTATTGCAAAATATTGCTAGGTTGTCGGATTAGATGAAAACCATGATGAATAAAGGCAGGTTAGGATTAGTGCTTGGGCAGTTGGTGTTAATAATTCTTTTATGGGGTTGTTCAGGTGGAGGTTCAAAGTCTACAGAGGAAAGCAAGCCCACAAAAGTTATTAATGTACCAGTTTTTAATGCGGACTCTGCTTATTCTTTTGTAAAAAATCAGGTAGACTTTGGGCCAAGAGTACCCAATAGTAAAGCTCACGAGGAAGCAGGAAATTTCCTTGTCAATAAATTAAAGAGTTATGGGGCTACTGTAACAACTCAGGAGTTTACAGCGCCATCCTATCACGGGCAACAGCTTCAGCTCAGAAATATTGTTGCCTCTTTTGGCGAAGACAAACAAAAGCGGATACTTCTTGCGGCTCATTGGGACACCCGGCCATTTGCCGACAAAGATTCGGATAACCCAACAGGACCAATGGATGGCGCCAATGATGGTGCCAGCGGAGTGGGAGTGTTGTTGGAAATGGCCAGGCACCTGAAAGTTGATACCTCCATTCAGGTAGGTGTGGATATTATATTGTTTGATGGAGAAGATTGGGGCGAGCCTGAAAGTGATCAGGGGCAGCGCAAACCTCCCGGAGATTGGGACAGTTGGTGGTGTATGGGCTCTCAGTATTGGTCAAGAAATAAACACAAGACTAACTACTCGGCTTATTATGGAGTACTACTGGATATGGTAGGGGCAAAAAGATCTCAATTTTTTAGAGAAGGTGCCAGCCTTCAATACGCTCCTAATATTGTGTCTAAGGTTTGGGGTGCCGGAGCAAAATTGGGCTACTCAGATTACTTTGTAAAACAAAATGCTCACGCTATAACAGATGACCACATTTATGTAAACGAATGGGCAAAGATTCCAATGATAGATATTGTGCACTACCAACAGGGCATTGGTTATTTTGGAGATTACCACCATTCGCAAAAAGACAACATGGATTTAATAAGCAAAGAAACGCTTGAAGCAGTTGGCGCAACTTTGTTGAACGTAATTTACTACGAAGAGTAATTGGCAATCATTTTAAGATAAGTGCCATAGCCGCTTTTCTCAAGAGGCTGAGCCAATTCAAGCAACTGTTCTTTGTTAATGTATTTCATACGGTAAGCAATCTCTTCGATGCATCCCACTTTTAAATTTTGCCTTTGCTCAATAACTTGTACAAAGTTGGAGGCTTGCATGAGTGAATCGAAGGTTCCTGTGTCAAGCCAAGCCGTGCCACGACTCATCTGCGCAACGGTAAGCTTTCCTTTCTTAAGGTAAATATTATTTACGTCTGTGATTTCTAATTCTCCACGCTTACTTGGCTTTAGCGCCTTGGCAATTGAAACTACTTCATTGTCATAAAAGTATAAACCAGGAACGGCAAAATTTGATTTAGGACTTTCGGGCTTCTCCTCAATTGAAATGGCTTTGTTGTTTTTATCAAATTCCACAACACCATAGCGCTCTGGATCCTGTAC
>JBATLM010000184.1:0-15941 GCA_049289315.1 Cyclobacteriaceae bacterium | reverse complement strand
TCTATAAGCGAGCTGGTGGAATACTTAATTTCCACCATCCTCGTCTTCTTTTATCGCCTCGCTATCAGGTAGAGAAATCTCATCGGTACTCTTTTGTTTTTTCTCTCTGGCAGAGTGCCAAAGGTCTCTTACCTCATTGAAATTTTGAGTATGCAATAGACTCACCCCTGTGGTCACGGCACTTTGAGTGCCAAGAGTATTCGTAAGCTGATTAATGTTGGAACGACTGTACATTTTTACTTTAAATTTACCATCCGGTGTTAATAGATAGTCAACAGTCCAGTCACCTGCAATGGATGAAATGTTATCTGCGGGCCGGTATTGATTAGAGAAACTACCATCACGAGTAACTCTGAGTCGTCCGTTTAAAAATGAATAGGAGAGCCTAAGCTGGAAAGTATTGAAGGCTTCCTGGTCTAATGTGCCTAGGTCCAAATCGATTTCAAGGTTTTGATCAACCTGCGTAAGCCAGTAGCTGAGTTGATTGGAAAGAAGCTCACTCACACTATTATACAAAGTCCCACTTGTACTAAAGGCATCAGGAGGTGAAAATTTTCTAAGGATAATCAGACTGAACACCTGCCGTTTTAGTTCTTGTTCATCAAGTCTCGATTTAAAAGATTCAAACTCAAAATTCAAGCTTACAGGAGCTCTTCCATCAATAATTATATTGTCCGGTAATTCATTGGCATCAATATCGAAGCTTATTCTTGGTGACAGCATTTGCCCCTCGAGCTTTAACTTTACATCAGTCGGATACTTTCTTCTTACTTGCGAGTTGCTCACCACATCTTCAGATTGATCTGTAAGAATTGGGCTTAGGGAAGCCATTTGTCTGTAATTAGCAGTAATGTCCATGGTGCCCTCATAAGGGCTTCCATACCATGATATTCTGCTTCCGGGTTGTATATCGAATTCTTTATTAATTATATCATATAGAGTAAAGTTGTAGGCTCCCTGAGTAAATTCGACAGCGCCAAACATAAAGAAATCACCTTTTGTATCTAATTGAAGTTTAATATCTCCATTTCCACGCCCTCGGATGATGTCACCGGACTTTATATCGAAAATAATCTCCGTATAAGCGTCAGGTGTTATATCTAAATTAATATCCATCGAAATTCCCGATGATTCGACCTTTCTCCTTTTCGTATCATCCTTATCAGATTCAGTAGCCAATGAATCTGTGAAGGCAACGAAATTTATAAAGTCTTTTTTGTCAACAGTTTCAGTTGAACTCATCGGGATGTAGATTCTTGTATTTTTTTGTGTTTGAGCTGTGGCTGAAATCTTTAAGTTAGAAGAGGGGCCAAAGAAATTTGCGTTACCGGTTGCATAGCCCTGCCCATAGAATAATGAGTTGTCTCTGGCTGTTGTATTTAAAAGTTGAAGGTTTTGAAAGGAAGCATCCAAATTAAGACTGAACTCTTTGAAGCTTCTATGAGCGATAAACCCATCCAGGGTACCCGGATTATTAAATTTATCAGTCAGTTTGAAGTTGTTAAACACAAGCTGATTAGGATTCATTCCAAACTCGCCTGTGAAATTATATAAGGTCTTCAGGTAGTTGATCATGATTTGACCATTCTCAATGGAACCAGTACCTTTGATTTTAGGGTCAGTAAATGACCCGGTAATTTGATACTTACCAGTGAGGGTGCCATTCATATTTGAAAATATAGTAGCGAGGAGTGGTTCGGCAATTTTAAGATTAGCCTTTTGAAGTTGCGCTGAAATTTGAAGTGGCTCAGCCGCTCCAGGATTATAAAACCCTTTTAAATCTACAGTTCTCACTTTTAAGCGATCAATTGAAAAGTTGATGTCAAATCTTTGGTCTCTTTGATTCCAGATGTTCGTTCCGCTAATATCTCCAATTAAGAATTCATTGATGGTGAGGCTGTTGATGGCAAGATCATTTTGGATGTAGGGATTGTTATATAAATCCCTTCCTTCCGCGGATCCACTCAGCGTGCCAGTGAATCGTTCACCACTTATACTATTTAAAAAACTTAGATCAAGATTATTTACTTTGAGTGAAAGTGACTTACTTGAGTCTTGCGAAATGAACCCCTCCAGGAGCACTTTTTGATCTTCATTTTGAATGGCCAAATGATTTATTCTCCATTCGTTGCCACCTAATATGGTGTAGTTTTCCTGACTTACCTGCCATGTCTTATTCAAAGCATTGATGCTTGAAGGTAATATCTTAATGCGAGTACTATCATTCAGGAAGTCTACAGCGGCTCTTATTCTCGCGTAATTATTGTCTTTACCGATTTGATCAAAATCAAGTCCCACTTCAATGTGGTCAGTATTCCATATGGCTTCTACAAATAAGTCCTTGGTATTGAAATTTTTAGAAAGATTTTGCTGTGCTGAATTGATATTGAGCATGGCCAGAATGTTGGTGCTGTCTCGTACTTTTGAGCCATTAAATTCAATTGTGTTTTGTGTGAATAATTTTCCGTTATATGTAACGGAATCAATAGTTGAATACGCACTGAGAATAGAGGTATAGCCATTAGAGAATTTTCCCTCCACCCTGGTATTCTTTGATACTTGACTTCCTAATCCAGCTACCTTGATAATTGGATTTATGTCTTTGAGGATAATATTGAAGTTGGCATCGTACTCTTGTGATTCACTTCTTTTGGTAAGGTAATACGTATCTAATTCTGCCCGATCATTTTTTATTGTCAGGTAGAATTCTTTGAACAGTTTATTTAGATCATTGAACAGAGTGGAGTAGTAGTATTCACCGTGTAGATTTACATCCGCAAATGAACTTCTTAGTAATAAGCTTCGGCCTTTTGCTAATTTGCTTGAAGTAACCTGGATGGAATCAACTTCCAAGGATTCATCTTTATATGTAACCGTTGTATTTTTTAAAAATGCATTTCCGAAAATACTGTCTACGTTCAATCCCTTTGAGTCGATATCAATTAATGAACGAACGGAAAAATAATCTTTTGAAAAACCAAGATTGTGCACGAGAGCTGTGTCAAGTTTGGCCTTCATTTTAACCAGGTCATTGTTTTTACTAAAGTCAATTGAGCCCTCAGCTTCAAATTTCAGGTTGGGGTCATTAATAGCTAGTCGGCCATTAAAGAACTGTGATTTAAACCTGGCATTGGTAACAATGTTTTTGTAATCGTAATCTTTAATTTTAAAGTGTGAAATCTTTCCATCTAATTGGAAGTCAGCCGACTCTTTTGTGAAACCTTTACCATCAATATGACCGGTCATTGACACACTCCTCAGTATTGTAGTATCAGAGAGATAGGTGCCAAATTTAAAATCAATTAGCTGTACGTTTCCTTTGTATTGTGATAAAGCTGGGTCGTCAGTATTGATTTTTAAGTTAAGGTCAGATTGTATTTGTCCAAAGTCACCATTGAATGTGCCGTTAGCGACAAAGTCGTTAACGAACCCTGTAAAATTGCCAAGCAATTGAAACTCACCTAAAGGTTGTAACCGGGAAAAAGCTTTTTGGGGAAATATGAATTTTAAATCGGTGATATCAATATTGCTTCTTTTTAGGTTCAGGTTAATAAACGTTTCATTGATACTTGGTAACCCATCCATATTTAAATTTCCGGTGAGTGCGGTGTTGCCCAGATTTAATGCTAGATCCCTAACAAAGAATTTGTTTACTTTTCCAGTGAAGTAACCACTGACGATAATCTCTTCTTTTATCTTGTCTACACCAGGGGCAAAGAGAGCTAAATCTTGAGGGTCAATTGTTGTGTTTCTAATACTTGATTTTATGTGAACCAGATTATTGAAATCGTTTAGATCCCGCAAGCTGCTATAAGTAAGTATGACTGTATCCTGGATGTGACTATTGCCAGCGTCCAAATTTAGATTTAGAAACTCCATCGAACTTTGAGATATTCGAAAGTAGGTACTTAACTGTTTGACATTGAATTGAGTTTGCTCATCAATGGCTGTAAGAGAATTAACTTTAAATTGAATGGTGTCACCGATAACTTTGAAGTTTTGAATGAGACCATCATCAAGTTTTACCTTAAAGTGATGGTAATCAAATTTTGGAGCAAGGGAGTCTTTGAATTTATCGTTATAACTGAATTCTGATTTGTTGACTACGATTTCTCCAATATTTACTTTGGGTGAATTCTTAGTGCTGCTATTTTTTGGTTTGGCAAACCGCTTTATAAAAACGTTAATGTTTAGATCCTGAGTGGAGTCCTGATCGTTAATCTTAACAAGATTCACTTTTGTGCCATCCACAGTAGCCGCATCAATGTTGATATTGCTATTTACCAGTAGAGAACTTATTCTAAAATTTACCATCACTCTGTTGGCATCGATCATTATATTCTTTTCGGGGTCAGTAATTTGAAGGTTCTCCAGCTCAAACCTGTCATACCAGATCAAATGGACTGAGCCGAACGTTGTTTTGAAGCCGGAGACATTGGAAAGACGCTCTGTGTAGTACTTAAGAATCGTTTTTTGAACGGGCGGGATTTGCAGTACTCCGAAGCTGACAAGAAAAAAAGCTAATAGGAAGTACAGGCTATATAAGATAATTTTCTTTAGCCATAAAAGAATCCGATTTTTAATAACTTGCAGGTTCATTCAATCTATAATGGACCCCAAAATTCTTGCCATAGAGTCATCTTGTGATGAGACTTCTGCCTCTGTAATAAGCAACGGCAAGGTACTTAATAATGTTATAGCCTCGCAATCAGTCCACCACAAATATGGAGGGGTGGTTCCTGAGTTGGCTTCCCGTGCTCACCAAAAAAACATTGTTCATATAGTTAACGAAACACTGACATCATCAGGTATAAAAAAGGAAGAATTAGATGCAGTAGCTTTTACTAAGGGCCCCGGGCTATTGGGATCTCTCCTTGTTGGGGTTTCGTTTGCCAAATCCATGGCACTTGCTTTGAATAAACCCCTTATTGAGGTCAATCATATGCAAGCGCATGTGCTTTCTCATTTTATTGAAGATCCCAAACCTGTTTTTCCTTTTCTTTGTCTCACGGTAAGTGGGGGACATACTCAAATCATTCTGGTAAAAGGTTATCTTGAAATGTTAGTAATTGGAGAAACTCAGGATGATGCAGTAGGAGAGGCATTTGACAAGGCTGCCAAAATAATGGGGCTCCCTTATCCTGGTGGGCCAATGATTGATAGATTGGCCAAAGATGGTAACGAAAATGCATTTAGATTTCCAGTCACAAGTATGCCCTCATTGGATTTTTCTTTTAGTGGAATTAAAACAGCTTTTCTGTATTTCATTCGAGAGGAGGTAGCAAAGGATCCTGCATTTATTGATTCCAGGAAAAATGATATCTGTGCGAGTATCCAAAAGCATCTGGTTCATATGCTTTTGGATAAACTGGAAAAGGCAAGCAATGAAACGGGTATCAAACAAATTGCGATCGCTGGTGGGGTTTCTGCTAACTCTGGGCTAAGGAATGGGCTAAAAAATAAAGGTGAAGAGTTGGGATGGAAAACCTTTATTCCGGATTTTCAATACTGTACAGATAACGCAGCCATGGTGGCTATGGTGGCTCATTACAAATACCAAAGTAAAATATTTACTAATTTAACTGCTTCACCTTTGGCAAGAATGCCAATAAGTACAAAATGAAGAATTTACCACAGGTTGGCGATGTTCGCGTTTACAAAAAAGAGATTGTGGAAGAAGATGTAGCTGCTTTTCATGGTAAGGTATTGCATGCTGTTTATTCGACCTTTGCTATGGCAAGGGATATGGAGTGGTCATCAAGACTTTTTTTTCTGGAAATGAAAGAGGTGGATGAAGAGGGCGTAGGAACTCATTTAAGTATTGATCACCATTCTCCAGCTTTTGTAGGAGAAGAGTTGGTGATCTCAGCAAAAGTTATCAGTTTAACGGGTAATGAATTGATTTGTGACATTGAGGCTAAAGTGGGGGAAAGATTAATAGCCGCAGGAAGAACAGGTCAACGGATGCTAAAAAAGGATAAGCTGAATAGACTTTTTACGAAGGATAATTAAGGTATGGTGAAGCAGCGATTTTCGAATGATATCAATATAAGAAACCGACAGGCCAGTTACAGATACGAATTACTTGATAAGTATATTGCTGGTATGGTATTGAAAGGGACTGAAATTAAATCTATTAGGGAGGGTAAGGCTAGTCTTCAGGAAGGTCATTGTTATTTTAATAATGGTGAGTTATTTATAAAGGGTATCAATATCAACCCATACGACCAAGGAACGCATTACAATCACGAAGCCGCCCGAGAAAGAAAACTATTGTTAAAGCGCGCTGAGCTGCGAAGATTAGAGACAAAGTCAGAAGAGAAAGGGTTGACCATTGTGCCCCTAAGGCTTTTTATTAATGACCGTGGTTTCGCAAAATTGGAAATATCTCTAGCGAAAGGAAAGAAGACGCATGATAAGCGCGAAAACATTAAGGAGAAGGATTTGAAAAGGGAACTCGCTCGGGTAAAGTTTAAGTAACGATATATTTGATGGACGCTAGAAGTTATGGAGTAAGCCGACTCGCATTAATACCTGTAAGAAAGGAGCCCGATGATAGATCGGAACAGACAACTCAGTTGTTGTTTGGAGATCATTATGAAGTAATCTCTTCTTCTGATGACAGAAAGTGGTTGTTAATTAAAATCTTTTCAGACTCCTATCAGGGTTGGATAGATGCGAAACAACATCATGCAATTTCCCCGGATTATTTTGAGCAAATCAACCACGCAAATTTTAAAATCACGACAGACATCTCATCGGGTATTTTATATAAAAAGAGTCCGCTTACAATACTTATTGGAAGTATAGTTCCTATTTCTAATTCAGAGTTATTCAAGATGGAGGAGCAATTTGCTTTTAATGGCGAAGCTAAAAGCCTTGGACAAAAGAGAGAATTCGAATTTTTGAATGTGATCGCGTTGAAGTATTTGCATGCACCCTACCAATGGGGAGGTAAGAGCCCATTTGGAATTGATTGTTCTGGGTTTACACAGATGGTATATAAAATTTGTGGTTTTTCTATTTCGCGTGATGCAAATCAACAGGCTATTTGTGGCAAGGAGGTGGTGGGGATTGAAAACAGTTTACCAGGTGATCTTGCTTTTTTCAGTAACAATAGTGGAAATATTGGTCACGTTGGAATCTTGCTTGAAGATCAAAAAATCATTCATGCATCCGGCAGGGTTAAGATCGATCAGCTGATTGAAGAGGGAATTATTGATGTGGAAAGTAAAGTGATCACTCATTCTTTAGCTGGTATCAGGCGTATAATTACAAGCAATTAGAGAGCTGATGCACTGCTTCTGACCCTGTTCTTGTTAAAAACAGGGAATCAGGCTATCTTTCATATCATGAATAATAGGGTGCTTGTACTAAATCAGGATTTCAGCCCACTTATGGTGTGTTCTGTTCAGCGTGCTTTTATTCTTGTCTATCTTAATAAAAGCGAACTGGTTCGTCCTGCCAATGGACATAAGCTACGGACGGTAACCCATAGCTTTGCCATGCCATCCGTTATTCGCCTCAATCGTTATGTGAGAGCACCTTACAAGGGAGTTAACCTTACCCGTCAAAATGTATTCAAGCGGGATAATAATGAATGTCAGTATTGCGGCACTCATAAAGATCTAACATTGGACCATGTTGTTCCCAGCTCGAAAGGGGGACCTCATTCCTGGATTAACCTTGTTACGGCTTGTAAGAAGTGTAACGCAAAAAAAGGAAACAACACTCCAGAGCAGGCTAAGATGGATCTTATTCGAAAGCCTTATAAGCCCTCCTACTCTTTATTTCTTCGCGATAATAGTGGATTCGGAAACGAATGGGATGAGTACCTGGTGAGGAAATAAAATGTAATCGTTGATAACGACTTGACTTACTGTAAGAATAATACAGCTGACCTCGCCATGGTTATTGACTATTTTCAGAATTCTATTTTGCATTAATCAAATTATCAGATTTTAATTTGTTAAGTCTGCCTGCTCAGTCATATTTTATTTGCTTCTAAATTTTTTTTGCTCTCCATATGTTTTGGAGTACACTTAAGTGGGTAGAAATTCCCCAATGTTTATGTTCCTAAATTTTTATTAGGATTTTTGTGAATTAAAATTCAGTTAACACAACTCTTAATTTTTTTGATTACGTGAGTGGTCTCCACTAATCAGCAGCTTCATACCATTGAAATAAAAATTTAAACTCAGCTTCCTATAACTCCCTTAAGTCTCAAGGGTGAATGTGTATGTTCGCCATTCGAAAAAATCAGTTAAACTTTTAACTAATGCTTATGAAGAAAAGTGTACTTCTATTTTTTTGCCTCGTAGGGCTAATCGGAAATGTTGCGTTTGCGCAAAGCCGTGAAGTCTCGGGCAAAGTAACGGCAGCGGAAGATGGCTACGGCATACCGGGCGCTAACGTTGTAGTGAAAGGAACTACCCAAGGTACCATTACGGATATCGATGGGAGTTATCGTCTTACTGTACCAGAGGGAAACAATACTATTGTATTCTCTTTTATAGGTTATACTAACCAGGAGGCTAACATTGATGGTCAATCTGTGATCAATGTTCAACTTAAGGAAGATATACAGCAACTCTCTGAGGTTGTGGTGGTTGGATATGGAGAGCAGGACCGAAAAACACTTACTAGCGCTATCGTTTCAGTAGATGCTAAAAGTATTGAAAACGTTCCAATGCCAAGTCCTGATCAACTACTTCAGGGAAGAGCTGCAGGTGTGCAAGTAACCGCCAACTCTGGTGAACCAGGTGGTGGAATGATGGTACGTGTGCGTGGATCAACCTCCATAGGAGGGGCGGGAGCAAGTGATCCCCTTTATGTAATTGATGGTGTGCCAATTGTGGCTGGAAACCTTGCTCAAACAACTTTTGGTCAACCAACTAACGCCTTGGCTGACTTAAACCCAGCTGATATTGCATCCATGGAAGTTTTGAAGGATGCATCTGCTACAGCTATTTACGGAGCGCGTGCAGCGAACGGTGTAGTGTTGATTACTACAAAACGTGGAAAAACTGGCGATGCTAAAATTTCTGTAAATGCCTATGCGGGTACATCTTCAGCTTGGAAAGATCCCAATGAATTGAGAGTTAGTGGTCCTGATTTTCAAAGGCTTCAAAATGAATCTGCTTTGAACAATTGGAATGATAGAAATGCAGTTACTCCCCAGCCCCCTTTTGTTGCACCCTATTCAAATCCTGATGCAGCAATGGACACCAACTGGTTGGATGAAATTTTCCAGAATGGAAGCATTAGTAATATTGATGTTTCTGCATCTGGTGGTGAAGGTAAGATTCAATACATGGTGTCTGGCTCTAATTTCTCTCAGGAAGGATTAATTAGACCTTCAAAATTTGAACGCACTAGCGGAAGATTGAATTTGGACTTTTTGGCTACTGATAAATTGAAGTTTGGTACAAGCATGATGTACTCAACTACTACAAGAAATCGTTCAGCCAACGGAAACGATATTTCTGGTTCATTGACTACCGCATTTTTTTACCCAAGTGATATTCCGATTTATAATACGGACGGTACTTATAACAAACCTATTTGGGAAAATCCAGTAGCTGTAGCTAATGAGACGGATTATACCATGAATACAAGACGCTTGATTGGTAGTATCTATGGTGAGTATGAGATATTACCTGGATTGGCATTTAGAAGCACTTGGAGTCTGGATAATAATCTGGTTGATGAGTATTCATATGCCAACACTAAATTAAATGCTGGTAAGTCTGTAAATGGTAGTGCTACTAATAATTTAACGCGTGACAATAACTGGATTAACGAGAACATCCTTACGTATCAATTTAATCTAAGTAATACTCACAATTTCAACGTATTGGCAGGTAATACTTTGCAGGAGTCAATAAATACCTTGACAAGAGCAAATGGTCAGCAATTTCCTGGAGATGCTTTTAAGCAAATTTCATCCGCTGCTGTGCAACAGTCGCGTACTGATGAAACTTCGTGGGGAATATCTTCCTTCTTTACAAGGGTCAACTACGACCTGAATAAAAAATATATGTTGACACTGAATGTTCGTGCAGATGCTTCTTCACGTTTCGGAAAGTCAAATCAGTGGGGAACATTCCCTTCAGTAGCATTGGGTTGGAGAGTATCTGATGAGAGTTTCATGAGTGGTGTTAATGCCGTTAATGATCTCAAAGTTAGGGCAAGTTATGGTGCAACAGGTAATCAAAATGGTTTGAATAATTTTCAAGCACGAGGATTGTGGGGCGGTCAGGCCGGAGGACTTCGCGGTGGCGGAGGTACCAACCAATTGAATACCACAGGAGCTCCAGCAGCTTATGGAGATGCCCCTGGGTTTATCCCCAATCAATTAGAAAATCCAGATTTGAAATGGGAGACAACTTACCAATTCAACATTGGTGTTGATATGGCTATTTTGCAAGATAAAATCAATGTTTCATTTGATTATTATAACAAGCAAACGAAAGATTTATTGTTAGCTGTTCCAGTTCCGTTGTCCACTGGGTATTCATCCCTTTTCCAAAATTATGGAGAGATGGAGAATAAGGGAGTGGAACTGGCTATAAGCGCTACACCTGTTAATACGCCAAATCTTCGGTGGGATGTTAATTTTAATATTTCGGCAAATCGCAATAAGCTAACAAATATACCGGCTCCTTTTACACAATTTACACGTGACTATGTGCGAGTTGAACAGGGGTATCCATTATTCTCTTTTTATGTACATGAGCAGTTAGGTGTAAATCCTCAAACTGGTGATGCCATTTGGAATACTGGTGCTGATGATGTATTTGATCCAAGTGTAGATAGGTTTATTGTTGGAAATGCTCAGCCTGATTTTGTAGGCGGATTGACAAATACTTTGAACTGGAAGAATTTTGATTTTACGGCATTACTTCAATTTAGCTATGGAAATGAAATTTTGAATTATAACCGTTTCTTTTTTGAGCATGGAGGAGAAAGAACCACTGGCTACAGCTCACAACAACTTGACCGCTGGCAGCAACCTGGTGATGTTACAGATATCCCAAGGATGGCTAAGGTCAACTATAATTCTGGAACATTGAGACCATCACGCCATGTTGAAGATGGTTCATACCTAAGAATGAAAAATATTTCGTTAGGGTATACAGTACCTGCTTCGATAGCTTCAAAGATCGGAATGAACAGATTGCGCTTTTACGTATCCAGCCAGAATTTGTTCACCATCACGAACTATACTGGTTTGGATCCAGAGTCTACCGTGGATAGCAGCTCTACTGTAAGTGGAACTGACTTGGCTGTAATGCCACAACCAAGGGTGCTTATGGGCGGTGTTAACATCACATTTTAAAAACAACGATCATGAAGAAAACTATTTATAAATATTCATTAGTAGTTCTGGTTGCTTTGGTTTTCGGTTGCAATACACTGGACCAAGAGCCAAGATCTCAAATTTCAACTGATGCCGCTTTTGCTGATCCTAATAGTGCTCAAGGAGCAGTGAATGGGATGTACAATATTTTGCAAGGGGTGTACGAATGGAGAGTACAGGTGATATCTGATTTATCGGCTGATGTTTCCCAACAAATAGACACTTGGGATGCTCTAATTGCAGTAGATGAGTTTGGCCTTACACCTGATAATTCAGAGGTGGAAGATTTGTATTCAATACTTTTTAGGTTAATCGACATAAGCAATGCTATTATAACCAATGTTGATAATGTACCAGGCTTGTCAGATGCTTTAAAGAGTGATTTTAAGGGACAAGCTTACGGGGTTCGTGGTATTGCTTACTTTGAGTTGGCTAGATTTTGGGGAGGCATTCCTGGAGTATATGGAACCGATGGTGTTGCTATCAGAACTACCCCTTCAGTAGGGATAGACGAAAGTTCTTATGCGACAAGAGCTTCTTTGATCGAAACTTATGATCAGGCACGTACAGATCTGGAAACCGGTTTAAGTTTACTGCCTGATACTAGAACTGGAGCTGATCTAAGAGGCAGGTTGGTAAAGGCAACTACTCGTGCTATGCTTGCTCGTGTACATTTATATCTAAAGAATTATAGTCTGGCTGCACAATATGCTACGGATGTAATTAGCGATGCGAATTATACTCTGGTAAAACCTTATTCTGATATTTTCAACAAAAGAAATACTGCTGAGTCAGTTTTGGAAGTTCAGTATAATTTGACAGACCGCAGTGGTATGCGCAACTGGTATTACCCTGCTGCATTAGGTGCAAGAGGAGGTGTAGCCCTTCATGAGGCTTTCTATAATCAAATTTCTGCTGACCCATTAGATGTAAGATTTAAAATGACAGCTGCTAGAACCACCACAAGTGGTAAGACAGTATACTATCCAACAAAATGGCCAGTTGCAAATGATAATAACAACACACAAGTTATCCGGATCGCAGAAATGTATTTGATTCGTGCAGAGGCAAGAACACTAGGCACTGCTGTTGATATAGCCGGGGCACAAAGTGATATTGATCAAGTTCGTGATCGTGCTGGTTTAGGTGCAACTACTGCCACTACTGTTAATGATTTGATGGATGAGATAATGGATCAGCGTAAAAAGGAGTTCTTTGCAGAAGGCCACCGTTGGTTTGATTTGATTCGTACGGGAAGAGCATTGTCTACACTTACCAACTTGTCAAGGTCTGAAGGTAGTGCAACCTATTCACTAAATGACCCAGATCGTCAGGTATTTCCTTTTCCAAATAAGGATGTACAGACAAATCCTAATTTGAAGCAGAATAATGCTTACAACTAGAAAGGTATAATAGTAAAAATATTTGTACTTGGGTTTGGCCGGGGAGGCGTAGCTTTCCCGGTTTTTTTATTTATAAGGGCTAGATTAAAATCTTAATGTAAATACAGTCTTTACATTGGGGATTGAACTTACATAGAGGTTACCATTGTGCATTTGCATTATTTGTCTCGATAAACTTAAACCAATGCCTGATCCAGTTTTCTTAGTAGAGAAGAAGGGAACAAAAACTTTATCAAGCGCTTCTCCAATAATTCCAGGGCCGTTGTCTATAACTTCTATAAGAATGTGCTCATCCAAATATCTTGTTTTCAATTCTACCTTTGCCAACTTGGTTTCTTGACAGGCTTCAATAGCATTTTTTATTAAGTTAATTAAAACTTGTTCTATCATTTCCTCATCTGCTTCTACAGTGAGATGATTTGATTCAAGTTTGGCTATAAACTCTATATCTGCCTTCCTGATTTCATTGCGCATCAAATTTTCAACCTTATTGACCAAATCTTTTAGCTGAATTGTTTTAAAGGTAGGGTGAGGCAAGGAGGTATATTCTCGATAGGCATCTATGAATTTAATAAGCCCCTTACTACGGCTTTCGATAGTATCCAATCCATCTCGGAGATCGTCAGCCCCTTCGTTTTTAAGTTCATAATGCTCATTCACCTTGGTCAAATCTTGTTCAAGTATTTCTCGTAGTGTGGAGGTGAGTGATGAAATAGGCGTAATGGAATTCATAATCTCATGCCTCAATACCTTTGTTAGGTTTTGCCAGGCTTCTAACTCTTGTCGTTGAAGTTCCGTTTGTATGTTTTGGAGTGTTACCAACTTAACGGTATCTCCTCTAAGTCTCATTTCGGTGGCCTGGATAGTGAGGAGTAAATCACTGCTTCCTTTGTAGAGTGTACTTTTGCCGGGTTCAACATCATAAATGGCTTTATACAGCCTTGAGTTGATTTCAATTAACTCTTCCAGATTTTGAATACTGGATACGCCCATAAATTTTTTTGCATTGGCGTTTATTAACTGTACTTCACCTTCATCATCGAAGGAAAGAATACCCGTTCTGACTTGTTGCACAACTGTATTCAGGTATTGCCAATGTTCTTCTTTTTCTGATCGTGCTTTGCGAAAGGCTTCCAGCACCTCATTGAAGGCTTCATTAAGTTCTTTGAAACTTTGACCCAATTGGTTGTCACTAGTGAAACCGGAAATGAAATCTGAATACTTTATAGATTCAAGGAAACGGGTGAGTTTACGATTGGTTTGTGAAGTGAAGCGATAGAGTTCGAAAAATTGAATGATCAAAATAAGGAATACAAGGGCAGCAGCAAAAAGCATGTTGGGCTTCGATAGCATAAACACGATAAGTGCTACTACAAGACCAATGAGTACTATCCTAAATCCAACACGAAACCTGAAATCATTAAAGGCCATATTTTTCTAGTCTTCGGTAAAGGGAAGACCGGGTAAGTCCAAGTTCACCAGCTGCCTGAGTTATGTTGCCATTATATTTCTTTAAAACCTTTCGGATTAGAATTTTTTCCACTTCTTCCAAATTGAATTGTTCGAGATTTAATTGTTGTTCACTTTCCTTGTTCGTGTTAGCATTGAAGTTAAAGTCATCTGGTTGAAGCACGGATGAATTACTTAGAATCACGGCACGTTCAATAGCATGTTGGAGTTCGCGTATGTTGCCCGGCCAATTGTGTTTGTTTAATCGGGTCATGGCAGGATCACTCAATTTGTTGAGTCCTTTGCCATACTTATTCGAGTAATGTTTGAGATAATGAATAGCCAGTAAAGGAATGTCTTCGAATCGATCCCTAAGGGGTGGAATCTCAACCTCGATTGTATTAATTCTGTACAATAAATCCTGACGAAATCTATTTTCCTTTACCATGTCGTAAAGTGGCATGTTGGTAGCGCAGATTAGCCTTATGTCAACAGGCGTTTCTTTGTTAGCCCCCACACGGCTTACTCTTCGGTTTTGTAATACGGCCAGTAATTTTGCCTGAAGCGGCATGGATAAATTTCCTATTTCGTCAAGAAATAGGGTTCCTTTGTTAGCCAATTCAAAACGTCCTGCACGATCTTCCTTGGCATCGGTGAATGCTCCTTTTTTATGACCGAAAAGTTCACTTTCAAAAAGTGTCTCTGTAATAGATCCTAAATCCACGCTTACAAAAGATTCGTGTTTTCGAGAAGAATTTCGATGTATGGCTCTGGCTATCAATTCTTTACCAGTACCATTCTCTCCGAGTATCAATACGTTGGCATCAGTATGGGCTACCCGTTCAATTGTTTGGAAAATTCTTTGCATAGGCTGACTCTGCCCGATGATGTCACTGAACTTTTCATTGAGTACCTGATTGATTTCCTTATTTTTTATTCGCAATGACTGAATTTCATTACGCGATTCCCTTAGCCTTAGCGATGAATAAATGGTGGCCAACAACTTCTCATTTTCCCATGGCTTAAGCACAAAATCTGTAGCTCCTGCCTTGATCGCCCTCACTGCCATTTGCACATCTCCATAAGCTGTAATTAAGACAACTACTGATGAAGGATCGATTTCAAGAATTTTTTCTAACCAATAATAGCCTTCGCTGCCACTACTCACATCCCTGGTGAAATTCATATCGAGTAGAATTACATCATAGCTCTCATTACCCATTAGGTTGGCAATCGCCTCAGGTTTTTTCTCAATATCCACCTGTGCAAAGTGGCGCTTAAGATACATTTTGGCTGCCTTGAGCAAGTCCTCATTGTCATCAACTATTAATATTTTACCCGATTTTGCCTCAGTCATAAATGTCTATTTCAATCCTACTTCCTTAGGCCATTCACACTGGAAATCATCCCATTACCGAATTGACCTGTCCGGGAGTGGGCAATATTGATACCGAAAACAGAAATTGGCCCAAATCCTTTAATTGGCTGTAAATGGTAATAAATCTAGTATAATTTTGTCCGCATACGAACATACACGTTCAATTGTGAACGTGAAAACACCTGAAATTGAGGCTTTCTGCACTTAATACCTGTTTTTTGGGCGTTGGCACGTTTGTTGGCAATTAGCTGGTCAGAATTTAAACTTTTCGCCTTTTCATGGACAAACAATTAAAAAAGAAAAAATGGACAGTAAAGCGAATATCTACTTATGGAGGTATCGCGTTGTT
>JBATLM010000183.1:0-9921 GCA_049289315.1 Cyclobacteriaceae bacterium | reverse complement strand
AACGTAGACTTATCTTATATTGAATTTGCCTAAAATTCATTACCACCGGTGAGCAAACATCCACTGATGTAAAGTCACCTTGCTGAAAAAATATCATTTCAGCGCAAGTAAATGCGGTATTATTCTGAGAAGTCTGAAACACAAATGCGTTTACCCCCGGTGCATTAAAATTCCCTCCGCCAGCATACCTTACCCTTAGCACCTCACCCGGCTTGACAAAAGCTTGTACTCCTCCATGTCCTGCAATCGCACTCGCGTTGAATTGTATCCTAACTACAGTAGGTCCAAAAGTGCCTATGCTTGTGATGGGAACATTAAAGCCGTTTACTTCAACAAACCAACCGACAGAAGTAGGTGCTCCACTAAAGCTTATCCCAGCATTAAAAGTGACATCTATTTCTCTTTGGGAAATTGTCTCATGCCTTGCAGACACAAAACTTGCCTGTCCCATCACCTCCCCTACCACAAAGCCCAACGCCAATACGGTGAGTACTAATGATCTAAAAACGGTGCGCCACATACGTTGGTTCATAGAGAGAGTAGGATGCTTATATATCAACTCGTATATACAAAAAGTAAAAGCAGTGTAACCAACTGGGTGAAAACACGTACGGTCCCAAACTTAGCACCAAAATCCACAAAAATGAAATGGTTGGGGGATTCTAGATTCTGGATGCTGGATTCTGGGTGCTGGATGCTAGATGCTAGTTGATGTGTTCTGGTTACAGGTTCAAGGTTGCTTGTTGTTAGTTGTTGGTTTCTGGTTGGAGGTACCAGGGGTTAGCAGGTTGTCCGTTATCGGTTACCAGTTGCCCTGCCTTCGCCATAGCTACGGCAGGCAGGCAGTTGCCGGTTGTTTCCAGAATCAGGAATCCAGCATCTAATACCAGCATCAAGTGCCAAAATTTCACTAAAAACCCCATCGCGCCAGTTTGTAAACGCCTCAAATCCCCTACCTTTGCCCGCGGAATTTCCAACCTACGCTAATGCTTCTGTTGGCAAGCCAGCCTGGGCTAAAGCTTCGGTTGGCAAGCCAGCCTAGGCTAAAGCTTCGGTTGGCAGGTTCGGCCACAGCCATATTATTAGCTTTGGCGGGATAAAAGCCTTTGCTATTAACCTCTATTTAATGTCGTCTGCGAAATACATTTTTGTAACTGGTGGTGTAACGTCTTCCCTTGGAAAGGGCATCATATCTGCCTCCTTGGGTAAACTCCTGCAAGCCAGGGGGTTTTCTGTCACCATTCAGAAGTTTGATCCCTATATTAATATTGACCCCGGAACGCTTAATCCCTATGAACATGGCGAATGCTATGTAACTGATGATGGTGCCGAAACCGACCTTGACCTAGGGCATTATGAGCGTTTTTTGAACATTCCTACCTCCCAGTCCAACAACATTACTACTGGCAGGATATATAATAATGTAATTACTAAGGAGAGAAAGGGCGAATACCTGGGTAAAACAGTTCAGGTAGTGCCTCACATTACTGATGAAATTAAGAGGAACATCTATTTATTGGGTGATAGCGGAAAATATGATTTCGTTATTACCGAAATAGGTGGGTCTATCGGAGATATTGAGTCATTGCCTTTTGTAGAGGCTGTGCGTCAGGTAAAATGGGATATCGGATCCAACAACGCTATTGTTATTCATCTAACGCTTATCCCCTACCTTAAGGCGGCCAAAGAACTCAAAACAAAACCTACCCAACACTCTGTAAAACAACTGCTTGAGGCGGGGATTCAACCTGATATATTGGTATGTCGCTGTGAGATGCCGTTACCAGCCGAGATTAGGAAAAAAGTTGCTCTTTTCTGCAACGTACATCTCAACTCGGTGATAGAGGCTCAGGATGCTGATACTATCTATGATGTACCGCTTCTGATGAAAAAAGAGAAGTTGGACGAGCGCGTGCTGGCCAAACTGAAGGTACCCCATAAAAATGAACCGGATCTTGATTCATGGAAAGCATTCCTGGGAAAACTAAAGAACCCAGTTGACGAGGTAAACATTGGGCTAGTGGGAAAATATGTATCGCTTCCGGATGCCTATAAATCTATTGCAGAGTCATTTATTCACGCTGGCGCCTATAATGATTGCAAGGTAAATCTGAAATGGATTTCTTCTGAAGACATTTCAAGCGAAACGGTAGCCTCCATTCTATCAGGCCTGGACGGTGTGCTCGTTGCCCCAGGCTTTGGCGAGCGTGGAATAGAAGGAAAAATTGAAGCTATAAAATACGTTCGCGAAAATAAAATACCTTTTCTGGGAATTTGTTTGGGTATGCAATGTGCCGTGGTTGAATTTGCACGTAACGTTTTAAAGCTTAACGCAAGCACCACAGAGCTGGACCCAAAAACGAAGCATCCCGTTATCGATTTGATGGAGGAGCAGAAAAAGATTACCGATAAGGGTGGAACTATGCGTCTCGGAGCTTACGCCTGTAAACTAAAAAAGGGATCCAAAGCGTATGCTACTTATGGTGAAACCACCATACAAGAGCGTCATCGTCATCGGTATGAATTTAATAACAAGTACCTGGATGAAATGGAAAAGGCAGGCTTGAAGGCAGTGGGTATGAATCCGGATCTTGGCCTTGTGGAGATTGTGGAATTAAAAGACCATCCGTGGTTCCTTGGTGTACAATACCATCCTGAATTAAAAAGCACTGTACTTAATCCTCACCCCTTGTTCGTCAAGTTTGTTGAAGCGTCAATTAATCATAAGAACTCATAAGCATTAGTTTATAAATCATGGATAGAAATTCAGCCATAGGCCTGACATTAATAGCGGTACTATTACTCTTATACTTTAATTATTTTTCTCCTACCCCTCCACCACCCCCTGCTGCATCCAGTGAGGTAACTGCTGTTGACTCTTCTGCCAATGAAATGCAGGAGACTACCGGAGCGGTTGCTGAAGCTATTGTTCAAAATGACAGTCTGCTTCAACAGCAGTATGGAGGGATGTCCAGTTTTATTAGTGGCACAGAAAAAACAACGACTATTGAAAACGATGAGCTGTCTGTAACACTCACCAGCCGCGGAGGTATATTCAATGAGGTGAGACTGAAGAAATTCAAGACCTATTATCAGGAACCTCTTTATTTAGTAACTCCACAATCCAATACTTTCTCCTTACTGGCACTTTATGAAGGACGTGAAATAGATTTATTCAAACTCTACTATCAGGATGAAACCCGCAAGAAGGGAGATTCTACACTGGTTATTTATACCGCGCAATTAAGCTCGGGGTCGTTTGTACGGCACACTTATTCCTTTCCGTCATCCGGATATGAAATTAACTATAAGCTTGAAGCTGCCGGACTTACCAACCTTACTGGTGATTTACTCACTTTTAAATGGAATAACAAAATCGCTCTCAGGGAAAAGGACATCAATGCGAGCAGAGCTAAGACCACCGTTAATTACTATACCGTAAATAATGGTTTTGATGACATTTCTGAAACCTCTATGGACACTGAAATCGAGGCAATTGTTGATCCTGTTAAATGGGCATCCATTAAACAGAAGTTTTTCATCAGCGCTATCATTGCCAACCGATCGTTCTCTGGTGGAGAAGTAACTACCTCTGTTCCGACAGATACATCTATGGTGAAAAATGCCACCATGAAACTATTTGTGCCCAGACAAGACGTGACCAATGGCGGGGCCAACTTTAAGTATTTCTTTGGCCCCAATCAATATTCTCTTCTTGGGGATGTCACTGAGGGCTTCTCTAAAAATCTAAACATTGGATGGCCTCCCATCCGTTGGGTCAATCAATTTTTGACCATACCCATCTTTAAATTTTTAGAAAACTACATCAGTAACTACGGGATTATCATCATCCTCCTAGTGCTCATCGTAAAACTTATTTTATCTCCTCTGTCTTACAAGTCGTACCTGGGCATGGCTAAAATGAAACTACTTAAGCCAGAACAGGACCTCCTTAAAGAAAAGTTTGGTGATGATATGACCAAGATTCAGCAAGAGCAGATGAAACTGTATCAACAAGCGGGTGTAAACCCGTTTAGTGGTTGTATTCCCCTGGTGCTTCAAATGCCTATACTCTTTGCCTTATTCTATTTCTTTCCAGTAAGCATTGAGCTAAGACAATCCAGTTTTCTGTGGGCAGAAGACTTGTCTACTTATGATTCCATCATCAATTTGCCATTTACCATACCGTTCTATGGAGCGCATGTGAGTCTCTTTGTGCTTTTAATGACAGCTTCCACCATGATTTACACCTGGCAAAACAACCAAATGACAGCAGCCACGGGACCAATGAAGACCATGTCGCTGTTTATGCCGCTAATTTTCATGTTTGTACTCAATTCTTTTGCAGCGGGTCTGAGCTTTTATTATTTCGTATCTAACTTGGTCACATTTGCGCAACAGGCCATCATCAAAAGATTTGTGGATGAAGATAAAATCAGAGCAGTGATGGAGGAGCACAACAAAAAAATAATGTCAGGGGACGGCAAAAAATCGAAGTTCATGACCAAGCTCCAGGATGCCATGAAGGCCAGTGAAGAGGCCAGAAAAAAAGGAAAGAAATAACACCTGGCTGTGTTTAAAGTTTATTTAAAGCCTATCCGCTAACATACGTGGATAACCTTATATTTGTAGCCCCGATCCCGCTTAAGCGCAAGATTGGGGCTTTTTTATTCACGATTACGGCCACTAGTACGAATGGGAAAAATTATCGCCATAGCAAACCAAAAAGGAGGTGTAGGTAAGACAACCTCAGCCATTAATTTGGCTGCGAGTCTTGCTGTACTTGAATACAAAACTTTGCTTGTTGATGGTGACCCGCAGGCCAACTCCACATCAGGCCTTGGGCTAAATCCTAAAGAAATAAAAACAGGAATTTATGAGTGCATGGTAGATGGCGTAGACCCACGCACTGCCATCGTTCAAAATGATTTGAAATATCTGCATATTCTTCCTTCCCACATTGATCTGGTGGGTGCAGAGGTGGAGATGGTAAACATTCAGCGTAGGGAAGAGCGTATGCGTGACACCCTTGAGGTGGTGAGAAACGATTATGATTTTATCATTATCGACTGCTCTCCCAGCCTTGGTTTAATTACCATTAACTCACTTACTGCAGCCGATTCGGTAATTATCCCAGTACAATGTGAATACTTCGCTCTTGAAGGGTTAGGTAAATTATTAAATACCATTAAGATTATTCAAACCAGGCTCAATCCAAAATTGGAAATAGAAGGCATTCTGCTTACGCTCTACGACTCTCGTACTTCGCTAGGAAATCAGGTTGTGCAAGAGGTAAAAACTCATTTCAAAAATATTGCGTTCGATACCATCATTCCTCGTAATGTCAAATTAAGTGAATCCCCTAGTTTCGGCTTGCCTGTGATTGTGCATGACGCGGAGAGTAAAGGAGCTGTGAGTTACTTAAATCTGGCGCATGAAGTTCTCAATAAAAACGGTCTATCAAAATGAGCAAAAAGAGAAATGCATTAGGAAGAGGCCTTAGCGCGCTACTCAGCGATACACCGGAAACTGAAAAATTAGACGAAGGAGCAACACCACCAGCACCCACATCTGGTGTCAATGAAATTCTACTTTCCGAAATTCAGGTTAATCCATTTCAGCCTCGCAAGCATTTTGATGAGACTGCACTTAATGAGCTATCCGAATCCATCAAAGTTCACGGAATCATTCAGCCTATAACGGTTCGTAAACTCTCCAATAATGAATATCAATTAATTTCCGGAGAGAGAAGGTTTCAGGCTTCCAAGCAAGCGGGATTAAAAGCCATCCCCGCCTACGTTAGATCAGCTGATGATCAGCAAATGCTGGAGATGGCCTTGATCGAAAACATTCAAAGAGAAAACCTCAATCCTATAGAAATCGCAGTAAGTTATCAGCGATTGATCTCTGAAATTAACCTAAAGCAAGAAGAGCTTGGTGATCGCGTGGGTAAGAACCGTTCTACGGTGACTAACTACCTCCGCTTATTGAAGTTGCCCCCCGATATTCAAATTGCACTGCGTGACAATAAAATATCTATGGGGCACGCCAGGGCCATTATCAACGTTGATAATACCGATACGCAACTTTACATCTTTAAGAAAACAATAGCTGAGGATTTATCTGTTCGTAAAGTGGAGGAGCTAGTAAGACAGATGATGTCTACCTCTAAAGGATCCCCTACAAAATCATCTGAGTCTGGTGCTTCAGGAGTATCTCACGAAATAAAAAAACTTCAATCTTCCCTATCCACCCACTTTGGCACGAAAGTGAATGTAAAAAGCGATGGCAAAAAAGGAGAAATAAAAATTCCGTTTTACACCGTTGAAGACCTGAACAGGCTTTTAGAAATCTTCAAAATGTAAATCTGGAACATGAATGAAGCCTATGCGTTCAATTTTCATTATTTTACTTATACTCATTTCATTTTTAGGGTTCGGGCAATCAGCTCAGGACACTATAATTTCCATTCCCGCTGACACCTTAAGACTTGAAAGAGGCAAGAAGGTTATTACTTTAGAGACCTATGCAGCAAGGTTTAACCCCAGAAAGGCGCTGCTTTACTCTGCTATATTCCCAGGAAGTGGCCAGATTTACAATAAGAAATACTGGAAAGTACCTTTAGTCTATGGAGGATTTGCTGCAGGTGTATTCTTCATCTCTTTCAATCAGGATAGATACTTAACCTTCAAGGGCCAGTTGTTTAATTTACTTGATGATGGCACCGTCTCTCCAGAGGGTTTTAATGAAACTCAGCTGCGTAAAATTGTCGATGATTCTAAAAGAGAGAGAGACTTCTTCACCATTCTCACAGGTTTCTGGTACATCCTTCAATTGGTAGATGCGCATGTTGACGCTCACCTCAAAGAATTTGACCTCAACCCACAATTGCAAGTGAAATTGGAGCCCATGATAGATAATAATCCACTCAACGGACAGAGTGCAGGACTTGCACTTAAATTCAAATTTTGATTACATGAAAATTGCTCTCATTGGATATGGGAAAATGGGAAAAGCCATAGAAGGCTTTGCTTTACAGCGAAACCATACCATCATTGCTAAGGTCAATTCGAATGATCCCACAGAAATTAAAAAAATTAAGGAAGCTGATGTTGCCATTGAGTTTTCTCAGCCTGACGTTGTTATCAACAATTTAAAAGCCTGTTTTGATGCTCAGGTTCCCGTTGTCTGCGGCACAACAGGATGGCTCGAAAGAAAAAATGAAATAGCAACTTATTGTCAGGAACGCAACGGCACATTTTTGTACGCCTCCAACTTCAGCCTTGGTGTTAACATTTTTTTTAAGCTGAATGAAATGCTGGCATCGATGATGGATAAACATGCAACCTACGATGTAGCCATCGATGAGATTCATCATACCCAAAAGAAAGATGCTCCAAGTGGCACAGCCATTACGCTGGCAGAAGGGATTCTAAAAGAATTTGACCGAAAGAAGAATTGGGTGAAAGGAGACAATTCAAATGCAACCGAGCTGGCTATTCATTCCTTCCGGGAAGATCCTGCTCCGGGAACCCACACGGTGAAGTATACCAGCGCTATTGATGATATTGAAATTAAGCATACTGCGCACTCCAGAGATGGATTTGCGCTGGGCGCCCTGTTGGTAGCAGAATGGATTCAGGACAAAAAGGGCATTCTCCATATGGGTGATTTCCTAAAACTCTAACAATAACAATAAAAAATACTTTTCTTTGCAAGCTTTAACCATCTAAAACACTGTGACTGCTATACTTATAATACTGCTTATCTTTAGAATAGGCGTTACCATCGGATACTGGAAGTTGTTTGAAAAGGCCAATGTGGAGGGATGGAAATCTCTGATTCCCATATACAGTGAATATTGGTTGATTAAAATTGTGGGCAAGCCTACCTTTTGGGTGTTTTACCTATTTATTCCCATACTCAATATCTTCACTTTTTATGTTCTGATTTTCGATCTGCTCCGTTGTTTTGGGAAAAACTCATTAATGAGCCAGTTCCTGATCATTTTTATAGGGCCAATTTATATTCCTTACATCGGATTTCAGAAAGACGTTACCTACCTGGGTAAATTGGATGAACTAAAGGAAGAGAAAAAGTCTGCAGTTTCGGAATGGACAGAAGCTATAGCGTTTGCGGTGGTGGCCGCTACTTTAATTCGCTGGTTGCTTATGGAAGCTTATACTATCCCCACACCTTCCATGGAGAATTCACTTCTTGTTGGAGACTTTTTATTTGTAAGCAAATTCCATTATGGCACACGTACTCCCAAAACACCTTTACAGGTGCCTTTAACACATCAAAAAATATGGTTTACTGACCTCCCTTCTTATACGGATTGGGTACAGTTACCTCAATACAGGTTGCCAGGCATAAGCAAAGTAGATCGCAGTGATGTGGTTGTATTTAATGTCCCTCCAAAGGAACTAAACGAAGGCAAAGACTACCCCGTAGATCTTAAAACGAACTACATCAAACGTTGCGTAGCTATTGCAGGAGATGAAATAAAGATTGTGAACCAACAGGTGATCGTGAATGGCGAGCCTCTCCCCAATCCTCCGGATATGGAATATAGCTACCTGGTTACTTCGAAGGATGCGATCAACGACAGGAATTTAGATAAACTGGGCATCGATCCGGAAGACTTTACCTTTCTTGGCAGGCCAGAAGAAGGAAAAGCAGTGTATCAAATGTTTCTTACCAATGCAAAGGCAGAAGAAATGAGCCAGCTGTCTTACGTTCTTTCAGTAGCCAAAGACTATCGCATGAGTAGTGGTGCCGATCCGAGAATTTTCCCCAGCTCAAAATACAGCAAATGGAATGCGGATGATTATGGTCCGGTTACTATCCCTAAAGAAGGGATGACCATTAGTATCAACGACTCCACTTTGGCCTTTTATGGCAACACCATTAAGCTGTATGACTTCAATGACAACGTAGTGCTTACTGACAGTACTTTAACAATCGATGGAAAGGAATTAAAAGAGTACACGTTCAAGCAAAACTACTATTTCATGATGGGTGACAATCGTCACAACTCCTTAGATTCCAGGTTTTGGGGCTTTGTTCCTGAGGATCACATTGTAGGAAAAGCATTTTTTATCTGGTTGTCAATAGATAAATACGGTGGGTTCTTTGACAGAATTCGCTGGAGCAGATTCTTTAAGGTGATTAGATAGAAATAAACTAAGCACGCATTTCTGAGCGTATGCGAAGAATCTTTTTATTGATTGATTAAATATGGGATTGCCGCAGTCGTCACGATATCCATCGAGACTCCTTCGCAATGACGATCTCTTACCAATCAATTTCTGGCAGCCCTTTACTTTTCAGGTAGGCATTGGCTTTGCTAAAAGGTTTGCTTCCAAAAAAACCTCTATCTGCGGAAAAGGGAGAGGGATGAGGGGACATGATCACATGGTGTTTCTTCCGATCAATTATTTCTCCTTTCTTTTGTGCATAAGCTCCCCAAAGGATAAATACCACCTTCTCCTTTTCATCAGAAACCTTTTTAATGACAGCGTCAGTAAAATTTTCCCATCCTTTTTTTTGATGCGAGCCAGGAGAAGAAGCACGCACAGTAAGTGTTGCGTTGAGCAATAATACTCCCTGCATCGCCCATCGCTACAATTCACCTGAAGCAAGGATTGGCTTTCCCAGATCATTTTTAATTTCTTTATAAATATTCATCAGAGATGGAGGAATTCTCACCCCCTCCCTTACCGAAAAACACAATCCATTGGCCTGTCCAAATCCATGATACGGATCCTGCCCTATTATCACCACTTTGACCCCGTCAAAATCGCACTTATCGAATGCTCTGAATATTTCCTTACCCGGAGGAAAAACAGTATGTTGGTTGTATTCTGTCTTCACAAAAACTGTAAGTTCCTGAAAATAAGGCATTTCAAACTCATCACT
>JBATLM010000182.1:0-7748 GCA_049289315.1 Cyclobacteriaceae bacterium | reverse complement strand
ACACAACCACACCAAGACCAATACCTCCCCACATTACAGCGGGATTGGTGTCGCTTTTTTTGCCGTCTTGCAATATTTGCATTTGGAGCATCTGTGTAAGTGTATCGTTTGAGTTAGATCCGCCTTGGGGAAGGTAGACGGTCTGCATGCCTGAGCCGGACGCTGCGGCCTGTACTTGTCCGGAATTTAATACTGGAGCAGTGGAGCCTTTAACGGCTCCGATTAAATTTTTGACTCCGGTAACTCCTCCGGAGACGCTTTGAGCAAAATCGCCCACTTTGTTGAATAAATTTGCAAACCCTTCTCCGAAGTAATCCATCTTGCCTTCTACCATATCGAGCGACTCATGATAGGTGTCGCCTAGAATGGATACTGGAATAGGATATTCCTTGGTCAGGTATTTATTGCGCGTTGTGAATGAGCTGTATGGTGTTTTCATGCTGCTTTCTTTTTGTCGTATGCCTGGGCTCTGCGTAGTTGTGCCTCGCCTCGGATGTAGTCTTCTTCTTTGTTGAACCTGAGCACTTGTGTAAGGGCTGTAACGCTTTGATTGAGGGAGTAGCCGCGGCTCATGTATTCTTTGTGCGCCCACTCGTCTACGGCTACCTCATCGGAGGTCTGTAGCTTCATGTGCCCCATCTCGTGCAGCATGATAAAGAAGAGTTGGTCTTTGGTGATGCCGCGTTGCTTTACCAGGGGCATGTTGATATACATTTCCCCGGTGTGCCTGTTTACGCCCGCAATGTTGCCTTTGAGTTTCCTTCCATCATCTTGTATCAGTTTGGTAATGCCGCGTGGCGAACTACCTCCAAAGAAGTCGGTTCCTTTTTTACGGTTTCTTACTCCTAACCATACGATTAGGAGTAAGACTGCAATACCTGATATGATGAGGCCGCGTTGCATGACATTATTTTGCAAGCTCCCAGTCTTCGGCTACTTTATCGGAGTGGCTGAGCTCATATCCGTAGGTGGCTTTTTCTTTGCCTTCTACATATACAAGGCAGGCACCTGATTTGGCTTTGCCTTCAGGGCTAAGGCCGAGGTCTTCGCGCTCGTCATCGGAAAGTTCTACATCAAAAGGCTCTACCTTTTGCATGTGGTCGCCTTTGGGCCAGCCTGCTCTACGTACTTTTTTTCCTTCGTTGATATCCTGATCGATTAAATGCTTTTGCATGATTATTTTGATTTTTTGATGATGAGTGACACAATGAATAAGACTACAACTACGCCCAGGCCGATGAGTAATATTTTTTTGGTAGTAAAACCAGCCTTAGGTTCTTCCTCTTCCGCTACTTCTGTTTTTAGTGCCTCGGGGCTGAGCGGTGCTGGGCCTTTGACAGCGGCTTTAATATCGTTAACTGCTGTCTTGCCTGCGTTGAAGATGTTGATCGCTTTAGTGAGCAGCGAGTCGCCTTCGGCATGGTCGAGGATGCTTCCTTCAAATACATTTTCGTCAAGGGCATACATCTGCAGTAGAAACTGGTCGCCATAGGCTTCGTAGAGTAAAAGCAGATTGGCGGGTGTTACTTCCGTGATGTTATATTCCTCCTTTAACAAAATCGACAGGTCCTCGCGGTGCCTGTCGATAATGTTCTGAAGAAATTGACCCAACTCTTCAGGCGTATATTTCATAGGACCGCTGGTTTAGCCGATCGCTCTTTGCGCTCTCGCGGTGCGGATGATGTTCTCTTTGCCGACTGCTGAGATGTTTATACCTGCCTTCATTGCTTTCTTCTCTAACGCTTCCATCACGTTGAGTCCGGCTCCGAAGTAGAAGGTGACATAGTTGGTAGACGATCCTGCGATGGTGTACTTCAACTGAGCTGCCTGGTCCAACTGAACATCTACTGGGAACGTTACCTGATCGTTCTGGTAAGTATCCTGGTTGATGAAGTTCTTAGGGCGTATGATTTTCGTTTCTTCCGTTTTGAATGGATTGAAACGCTGATATTCCAAGTTGCTGTTCAGCTGCCCTGCGACAGTACTCTGGATTTTGAGTGCCAATAACCTTGTGGGCACGGCATTCAAATACAGGTGCAATTCTTTGATGGGTCTGGATTCTGTAGTGGCTCCGGTAAGACCGGCAGCGGCATTGACATCGTTGTATGCGCCTTCTACTAACTGACCTGGTTTGTTGGTAGCGTCTCCTAAGAAATACCCTGCGTATAGTAATGTGACGCGTGAAGCTGCGTTGGCGTTTACTATGCTTACGGTAAATTGCTTGTCGAGATTTTTATCCAACTCCTGGGCGAAGGATCGAATGTCGCCTTCAAAACTTAGGAAGTCGTCATCGAATCCGGTGTAAAACTGCATGGCTTTGCCTCCTTCGAAGTAGCTGAGTTTTCCGGCTTCGTTTTCCAATTGTTGCACTGTCATAGCGCCTCCCATGATGGAGAGCGTATAGGCGTCTGGGCCGATACTTGACAATGAATGAAGTGCTGTGGGTTCTGCAATGGCGATAGCTGCTATCGCGATCAGTGAGAATAAAAGTAATTTGCTGAAGTTTTTCATGTTTGCGTCTCTTTTATTGTTTCGCCAGCTTGTTGATGGGGGCGACTTTGTTTTGGAGGATATTTGCAACGATGATTGCAGCTACGGCCACTACGAATGTGACGCCCATCAATATCCATTTGTCTTTGCTCATGTGAGTAATTTTGGTTTTGATTATGCTCACAACTCTACTACAGTGCAAATGAATGATAACCGGAACGCTCGTCTTAGCTCGTCTTAATGGGTGATAAAGGGGGATAGGGAGGGATGTTGTTGGTCGATGGTCGATGGTTTTATAGTCGATTGTAATCGGAAGAGTATCAGTTATTTACTTATTAGCTGCCATAGCCGCCCCTCCAATAACCGCAAGCGGACGGAGCCTTTATCTTGCGGTTGCCTACGCTCAGGCGGCTACGGTTCGCCTCCCACCCACTATGCCGACCCGAAGGCCAGCTAATAGCAAGTATAAAACAGCAAGGGGCTAGATAGTTCATTTCTTTGTAGGTCGTTTGGTGGAAGGTTTTTTGTCTTTAAAACCCCCGCCCGCATGAGATACGAGGACAGATTCAATGTAACTTTTAAGATTAGTGTCCGCTTCAATAGCCATGTGAGATAAGGCTTTGAATGTGGCTTCATCTAAGTCGATTATCTTTTTCATCCGTTTTTTCTATTTGACCAATCAACAAGCATATACCGAAAAGATGATTTATGATGTTCTATTATTTCAAAGATTACGATTTTTTTATTAAGAGCGAAAGAAACACCCATATCGAAGTGAGTTCCTTGTGAGTCTGGATTGTATGAAATATGTATCTCATCAGCATCTTTTATTGCATTCATGTTTTGGGTGCAAATATCAATACCTTCCTGTGTTTGATCTGTGTCACGGTGGGGTAAATGAACGCTATGTCCCTCCTCCTCAAGTAACATAGCATAACACTCTAAACTTTTACGATATTGTTTAGTCGTTCCTCGGACGCTACAAATTATAAATACCCTCATCTCAATCGTTGGTTAATTTCTTCTTTTGTGAATCTTCTAAGAGCCGCATTTAGGGCATTAGTTTTTGCATCCCAAACATCCCCACCTGAATAGTATTGGTCATCCAAACGGGATAACCAAGGCTTATATCTGCCGTCAATTATTTTACCCCCTTTCTTTACCCCGGTGGTTTTGCAAAGGCTTTCAAAATATATCTTATTCATACGTTAAATATACGGTATATATCATATATAAGTCAAGTAAAAGGTTAAAAATATTTCAATTATTTTCCTTCCCTTCGGTTTTAAAGCCAAAAACCCCGTTTTTCATAGTTAATTTAGAGGTAGCCCCTTGCCGTTATTATACTTACTATCCATTAGCGTTTATGCCGCTCCTGAAAGATGGCCAGCGCAGGAGCTTCTTCTGGCCATCGGCCAATGCTCCCGCGCCACAAAACGCTAATACTATGTAACAGTTCATAGCTTAATCTTTATTTTTTTCTAACAACACGCCATCGCGCGAAAGATAGCGAAGTGGAACCTCCCTGAAATCTATCCCATTTTTTATAGGTCGCTCTACTAATGCTCTTGGTTCCTTATAAAGTTCCCTACTCTTTCCACATTCAAATATTGGATAGTATGCTATCTTCCATCCTGAGATACCATCCATAGTATAGGTATCCGTAATCTTATGCGATTTCCATAGTTCGTTATTCAATGCCTTATCTAGTCTTTCCATCCCTTCGTGTTGTTATAAGGTGCTACGCCTGTTACATTTGGCCCATTATCAGACCCATAGTTGATTGCAATTGAGATTGAGCAAACTGAATTGTCCGGCTTTCAATATGTAGCGGACACTCTTTGAGGCTTTCTCAAAGAGTGCGTTGGCCGTAAAAAAATCTATGCGCCCGTCATAGGTAGGGCAGGCCACAAAGGTGTCTATAGTGTCCATAAATCAAAAAATTATTTGAATGATTCTGATGAAGTGATATACTCCAACTGTTACAAGAGCAAAACCGAGAAAGAAGTCTCTGATTTTATGCCATCTTAAAAAAGGCAATCTACGTAGTGGATCTTTCATTTCTTTTTCTTTTTGGGTGCAGCTTTCTTCCTTGCTTTTTTCGCCTTCGCTTTTTTAATTGGCTTTGGCTTCAGTGCTGCGATGCGTTGCTTCGCTCTGGCTTCGCGCTTGGCGCGGATCTCGAGTTGATTCTGTATTATATCATCCACAGGAATTTTGAACTGCCTAGCTAACTCTGCAACCAGAATACCTTCATCGGAATTATGATTGAATGGTGACGAATACTGATTTACTGCAATAATGCGCGCCATCAACCCTAAGTCCTGACCTTTCATTTTCTTAAATACTTCTATGCCTTCCCCTTTTATTTTGAAGAGTTTCCTTAACTCATCACGCACTCTCCAATCAGCATGATTGAATAACATTTTTGCAATGAGTCCCATTTCACATGGGGTTTGTTTACTACTCTTCTTTACTAAAAAATCCTTATCGGTATTAAGCAGACCAATCACTCCGGCATAAACTTTCTCCTGATCCAACTCGGCAGCTCGCTTAGTGCGCTGCTTTATACCTTCGATCGCTTCTTTCACTTCGTCTACCTTTCCTACTTTTTTTCCGACTGCTTTTTCCTTTCTGATATAGACAGTTGTAATCTTACCGGCATCGTCTCCACTTACCCATATTCCTTTTACTCCGGTCTCGTTGCCATACTTCCAGGTACTGAAATCAGTGTGATCTTTCAACACTTTTGCTCCGTGCTCTTTGGCCAGGGCATGCACTTCGTCAGTGGCTCCGTGGTACCCCATCAATAATAATATATCGGGTTTGTTCTCTAGGGTTTCTTTGATGCGAGCGATCGTGAATATATTCCACTTGTTGGCAAAGCAATTGCGATCGAAGCATCGATCTTTCTTGTCGATGTCGGCAAACAGTTGATTAGCTCCAGATCTCTTTGGGCATGTAGTGCAGGGCCCGGCTTTTGGATCCAACGTGGCGTCTTCTTTTTTGAATGGGGCGGACGATAGATTGCAAGTGATGTGGATATCAATATGATCTTGTATTTGGCCAGCGCTTTCGTAGTCGCCTCTAAACGAACAGTCTTCTTTAATTTCTTTCTGGTCCTCCGGAGATAATCTGGCAATTAGCAAAGCCTGAGTAATTCCAAGTTTGTTCTGTTGGAAATCTTTTTTAACAGCATCAATCAGGCTGTTCAATTTTAGCCGCTGTAGTATGTAGGTTTCGCTCTTGCCAAATCTGGTAGCGAGCTCTGTAGTAGTTACGTTGGGTTGCTTCATCAAACTTTGATAACCGAGTGCCTCCTTCAGTGGATGCACATCTTTGCGCTGAAGGTTCTCTGTGATCTGTAGGTCGAGGGCTTCCTGATCGGTAAGGGTACGGATGTAGGCGGGGATCTTCTCGAGGCCGGCAAACTTGCTGGCGTGGTATCTTCTTTCGCCACATACGAGCTCATAATCTTTGCCGGTGGTTACTCGGAGTAACACCGGTTGAATTACGCCTTGTTGTTTGATGCTGTCGATGAGCTCTTGTAGTTGTTGAGTTTGGAGTTCGCTCTCATCGCGAAACATTTTGTTGGTTGTGCTCACGGTGATCTTCTTAAGTTCAACGTGATCGAGTTGGGTCGTCTCTTTCATTTTTTGATTATTTACTTTTTAGCAATTTTGTAGCTGACTTTGTGAGAATAGCGTAGAGGGTTCCAAGGGTTTCATCTTCTGTGGGGACTGTCGATATTTGCATTCTGTACGATGCTTCCATATCATCCACTTCGAGAGCTTCAAGAATGTACTTACAAATAACTGTACTGTAAACCATGTGGCCGCCTGATCCATTGCTTCGTGCTGGAAATCCATCGCTATCTGCTAATCTTACATACCAATCTTTTGGATGAAGCTCGTTCTGAATAAAATCAAGTCGTGGCTCTTTAGGAATTTTAGCACCTTCGCAGAAACCGAGCGTAAAATTTATGACTCCGCCCCTGGGGTTGATACTAATTGAGGGCCTGCTCTCGCGGGAGTACTGACAGGCGTTGTCTCTGTTAAACACTTTTGCTTTCATTGGGTCAATTGGTTAAAAATTTATTTCTTATTGGGGTGGCCGAGTACGTCATCGCGCCAGAGGTAGCGCACCTGGGCGATGGTGAAGATCTTCTGTTGTTTCTTTTTGCCGTAGCCTAATTTTTTGAGCTCTTTCATGAAGGGTGGGAGCCACTCGCAAACGAATGTTCTTACATTGACATCGTACAGTCTGGCCATCTCTGACTTACTGTAGGTTCTGATGGGGGCGAGCTCTTCGGTCATATCTTTGTGTCTATTACTTCGTGGGCGTAGGGATCGGGATTGGCGGCTACTCTGTCGTAGGCGGGTTTTACTTCTTTCCAATTAGGTATCCGGTTTTCAAATCCGCGCTCGTTGGCTTTGGTCATGATGTCCTGGGTCTTCAGCAATATGAGCCGCGTGGTCATACGCCAGAAAAATGGAGGGACCATGGCCAGGCTGTGGAAGGTGAAGAGGAGATCTGCATTCCACATGCGATGATCGACCAGGAAGGAGAGGATCTGTTTGTTGGGATTGGATCCAATGTATTTGGTACAATCTTCAAAGACGATCAGTCCGTTAAATTTTCTCTTTACAGGATCGAACCAGTTGATCAAAAAGTCGAACATGGCATCGTTGTCGCGATCGTAAAATTGATAGATCCCTCCGGAGCGCCAGCGTTTCATTTTATCATAGGTGATGAGCTTATGTTTGCTGTAGGCCGGGCTTTGATTCACATTGATAATGAGCACTCGCTTTTTAGGTCGGGCGAAGCCTTCCGCCAGTTTGTTGGCGAGTGTGCTCTTGCCGGTGTGCTTTCGGCCTACGATGATCATCGCTTCGTTGGCTCTCATCCTTTTTTCTTTTTGGGGATCAATCCTATTATGATCGCTACCACAATAAGACCGAAGCAAATATTTAATATGGTTTGGATGTCTCCTTCCATTACGCTGCTTTTTTGGTTTCTGCGAAGATCTTGCTCAAATCTGGCATCATGGGCGCTACGCGGGAGGTGAGCACCATACCGATGGCGATCGCAAACATCCACTCGGGGCCCAGCTGTAGATTTTTATATTTGATGATGAGCTCGCTCAGTGGATCGGCTATCATTTCGATCTCTTCTTTATCGAGTGGGATATCTTCGACTGCTTTCATGTACTTGTCGAAGCGATTGGTGACGGGCCACATTTCATGATCGCTGTGGAT
>JBATLM010000181.1:0-5903 GCA_049289315.1 Cyclobacteriaceae bacterium | reverse complement strand
GCCCGTTTAATGGCCATTCCTTTATCAATCAATTCATCGTGGTCTTTGGCTGCCATACCTATTCCCATCTCGTCCGCATTCACGTAAGCATAAAAGGCACCCCCATAAGCGATGTCGTACTTTACTTTACCAATGCCATCTACATTTACTGTTTGATTCAATGCTTGTACAAAGGAAGGCACATTAATAAAGGACACACTTTCAACCTTGTTGTTACTGATTTTTGCTGATGCCTTGATCAGTCCGGCAGGGGAATCAATATTTACCGGTACGGTCTGCCCGGTTATCGGCAGCATACCACACTCTAACACTACTTTGGTTACGGCTATAATACCATGACCGCACATGGTGCTGTATCCTTCATTGTGAAGAAACAATACACCAAAGTCAGCTTCTGGAGTAACTGGTGGTGTGATAATGCAACCATACATATCCGCATGGCCGCGCGGTTCCCACATCAAGGCCTTTCTGATGTAGTCAATGTTCTCCTTCATGTACCTTCTCTTTTCTAGAATGGTATCTCCTTTGATCTCCGGCAATCCTCCAGTTATAATCCTGAGTGGCTCACCACCGGTATGTGCATCGATGGTGGTGATTCGCAGACCATTGGAAGGTTGCCAGTTGGCCATGTTTTTAAATCGCTCTTGGAAGGTCATAATGAATTGATATGATCTGGGTCATTAAATTAAATTAATAATTATCTAATATTGAGTATTCTTAACCTTACATCAAGCTAAACCTATGAAGGGCATCCTCAAAAGCTTTTCGCTGATAATTAACTATAAGACGTTTATAGTTACAGCACTTTCTATTATCAGCACTTATTTCTGTTACCGCTTCAATTTGGTGGCCTCCTTTCCGGATATGTTGGTAGGGGTGGCTATTGTTTTTCCGGTAGTGTTTTCCATTGGCTCGGCTTACAACCGCAGGGAAAATGCCTTGCAGCGGCTGGCTGATTTTAAGGGACATTCAGTAGCGCTTTACTATGCCACTCGCGACTGGACTACAGACAAGAGCAGTGATCTTCCGCAACGCACGAGAGAATTGATCAAACAGCTCATGTTATTAATGAGAGAAATGCTGGCTGAGAGTAAAATGGATCGGTGGCACGACAATGAAGTGCGGTTGTACCAGATGTTTTCAAAATTGTCCTCCTACACGATGGAGCTGCGTAACCTGGGTGTACAAAGCGGTGAGATATCAAGAGTAAGCCAGTACGTGAGTAAAATGATTATTGCCTTTGATAACATGAAGGTGATTCACAATTATCGTACACCCGTTACGCTGCGTGCCTATAGCAAAGTATTTATTTATGTGTTCCCTATTATCTATGGCCCTTATTTTGCCAATAGCTTTAATACTTACTCACCACAACTGGTGTATGTGATGCCTATCCTCTATAGTTTTATCTTGGTAAGCCTCGACAACATTCAGGATCATTTGGAGAATCCTTATGATAATATAGGAGAGGATGATATCGATATCAACGCAGAAGCAACGGAGCGGTTGTTGGATTAACTGGGGCAGTCACCGGTTTTAGCAATGGCTTCCACATAGCCCATTTGCAAAGCTTTGTTAAAGTCTTCGCAGGCACCTTTTAAGTCACCCTGGCTTTTGCGTGTGATCCCTCTGTTGAAATAGGCAGACGCATACTCAGGGTCAAGTCTAATGGCTTCATCAAAATCCAATAGCGCATCTGCACCAAAACCGGCTTCATCCTTTACATTTCCACGCATTACAAAAGCTTCAATGAATTGACCATCCATTTCTATGGTTTTTGAAAAATCACTTATGGCGTTGTTGAAATCACTTTCTAAATAAAATACCAAACCTCTATTGAAGTAATAGTCGGCCTGGGCACCCAATTCAATGGCTTTGGAATAGTATGCGATGGCCTGTCCGTAATCTGGCAAGTTGGAATAGTAGTTGGCCATGCCGTAGTAAGGGCCAGCCAATGTTGGTCTCATCTCAATGGCTCGGGAATAATCCAATACAGCACTATCAATATTTCCCAACGACATCCAGGTATCAGCTCTGAGATTTAGTGCTTCGCCATAATCGGGAATGAGGGTAACTGCCATCGAGAAATCTTGTATGGCATGTTCGTGTTGATTGAGTTGGAGATAAGCATCCCCTCTATAATAGTAGAGTTCCGCATCCACATTATTCTGAGTGAGTTCAATAGCTTTGGAATAATCAGCAATGGCACCTTCATAATCATCCAAATTGAACTTGCTGCTGCCACGGGTAAAGTAGGCATCGCTATTGGAGGCGTCTATTGCGATTACTGAATCAAGCAAACTGATTGCACCTTTGAAATCCTCCTCATCGAATCGATGGGAAGCTGTTTCATAAAGTTCTTTGGAGGATTTACTACAAGAGAACAGAACCAGCACTATTAGAAAGACAGTTAGTAATCTGTTTTGCATGAGATTATTTTTTAGCTGCGAGTAACCTTTTTACGAATTCATCCATTTCGCTGTTTTCAATCCAGCGCACGACTGCAACGATGTCGTTTTCAGGGTCAACGTACACCATGTTGGTGCCATTGCCTATATGCACAAATACGTTTTCAGGAGCACTGGGTAAGAATTTATTATTGGTGTTTAAAAACCAATTCATAAAACCATAGGTATCCTGTGGCCCTGATGGTGTTTGCGCCATTTTATTCCATGCTTCAGACACCAACTGGCGATCCTTCCATTTTCCATTGTGCAATGTGAGATATCCAAAGCGCGCCATGTCGTAGGCATGAATGTGCATACCACCTCCCCAGTGGCCACCACCCGTTACGGACTGGACCGCTTTACCATCCAGTACAATCCACGAATTCTCATAACCATACCAGCGCCACATATTGGAGGCGCCAATGGGATCCATGATATTTTCTTTCAACACTTCTGGCAATGGTTTTCTCCAAACACTCAATGCTGCCAATGCCAATGCATTGACCCGCGTGTCATTGTATTCGTATACTGTGCCTGGTGCATTTCTTTTTGTTAGCCATTCCCCATATTCAGCGCTTGGCCGGTCTGCCCAGTCTGGTTTGCCCCAAAGCGTACCTTCCCAGTCACTGTTTTGTTGCAGCATTTGTCGCCATGTGATGGTTTTATTGTGAGGCGTACTAAACATATCAATGAAGTCAGATTTTTTATCAAACTCATCTGCCTTGTTGCCAATCTGGATGGGCTGGTAGGGTAAAATGGGAGGCACGTATTTGTACACTTCATCATCGATGTTGTTGATGAGTCCTTTATCGAAAGCCAAACCTACTACACTGGATAAGAAACTTTTGGTAACGCTGTGTGTCATGTCCACCCGATAGGGTTCTCCCCATTCGGCAATTACATATCCGTTTTTGATGATGATACCGGTTTGGTCACCGCGGTCTTTGATAGGACCAATAGCATCGCCAAAAGGTTCTCTTCCAAAACTTCTATAGTGGTTGAGTTTTAAATCGCGTGGTGCGCTGGCATCATTGGCGATAGCAAAATCCACCGCTTCTTGGAGCAGAGTTGGATCCATCCCCACATCAGCGGGTTGCTTGGTTTCCCATTGCTTGTCTGGATAGTAAACTGAAGGTGTATTTGATTTGCTTCTTTTTTGTGCAAAACAAGTGGAGGCAATAAGGAGAGTGGCTACAAATAAGCCAAAACGGTAAATCATTGGAATTCTTTTAATGAGAGACCAATTTAGGTACTGATGATGCGCAAAACAAGAACTTGCAGCCATCATGAGCTTGGATTATGGGAAGAGGTTCCACATAAGGAACCACGAGAAGATGCTCTATTTCCATTTAACCCCTAATGCAATGCTGAGGCACGAAGCATCTTTGAAATAAGACGGTATGCACCGAATAATAGAGAAGATTTTAAATGCAAAGACACTTCGGTTTCTTTCTCGCTTTCTACCCGCCACCTCAGTGACGAATAGAATTTATATTTGAGGGTGATGGCGATAGCGCATATTCTAAATTCCTGGCGCGGAAGTTACTTCCGTGCCTAGGTCAGTCTACTTCTCCGAAGGCTTCAATGCAATTCCCAACTCATCCAACTGCTGATTAGAAATGGTAGACGGAGAATCGATCATTACATCTCTTCCTGCATTGTTTTTAGGGAAGGCGATAAAGTCGCGAATGGAGTCAACACCACCAAAGATGGAGCACAAGCGATCAAACCCAAAAGCGATACCACCATGGGGAGGCGCACCGAATTCAAAGGCATCCATCAAAAAGCCAAATTGTTTTTTCGCTTCCTCATCGGTAAAGCCCAATTTCTTAAACATCAATTGTTGTGTAGGTCTGTCGTGAATACGAATGGAGCCACCGCCAATTTCGGTTCCGTTAATAACCATGTCGTAAGCATTGGCGCGCACTTTGCCCGGGTCACTGTCCAATAAAGGAATATCTTCTCTTTTTGGTGATGTAAATGGGTGATGTTTGGCATGATAGCGTTGGGTGTCTTCATCCCATTCAAACAAAGGAAAATCAAGTACCCATAGTGCAGCAAACGTATTCTTATCACGAAGACCTAATTGATTGCCCAGGTGCAAACGAAGTTCGTTCAACGCCTTTCTGGTTTTCTCTTCTTCTCCCGACATCAATAACATTAAGTCACCGGGTTCCGCATTCATTTTCTCAGCCCAGGTTTTCAATGCCTCCTGATCATAAAACTTATCTACTGATGATTTAAAACTGCCATCCTCATTGTAGCGTGCATACACCATTCCTTTAGCGCCTACTTGAGGCCGTTTTACATAATCTGTCAGTTCGTCTACTTGTTTGCGTGTATAGCCGGCACATCCTTTTGCACAAATACCCACTACCAATTCCGCGTCATCGAAGATACCAAAGCCTTTACCTTTGACTACATCATTGAGCTCGACAAACTTCATATCAAAACGGGTATCCGGCTTGTCTGATCCGTAATACTTCATAGCATGGTCGTAGCTTATGCGCGGTACTTCCGGTATGTCTATTCCCTTTACATTCTTGAATAGGTGACGAACCAATCCTTCAAAAATATTCAGTATGTCTTCTTGTTCCACAAAAGCCATCTCACAGTCGATCTGTGTAAACTCTGGCTGGCGGTCGGCACGCAAGTCTTCATCACGAAAACACTTTACAATTTGATAGTAGCGATCAAACCCCGAAACCATCAACAATTGTTTGAAGGTTTGAGGTGATTGCGGTAACGCATAAAACTCTCCCTGGTTCATGCGGGAAGGCACTACAAAATCACGTGCACCTTCTGGTGTCGATTTGATGAGCACGGGTGTTTCTACTTCAATAAAATTTTGTCCATCAAGGTACAACCGCGTTTGCTGCCCCATTTTATGACGCAGTTGCAAACTTTCTCTTACTGGATTTCTTCTCAAATCCAGGTAGCGGTATTTCATGCGCAAATCATCGCCACCATCCGTCTCATCTTCGATGGTAAACGGAGGTGTTTTGGAAGGGTTGATGATTTCAAAATGCGACACACGGATTTCAATATCTCCTGTAGGTATTTTACTGTTCTTGGATTGACGCTCTACAACGGTACCTGTAGCTTTAATCACAAACTCACGACCACAATCTCGGGCAGCACTTATCAGTTCTGGTGCTGTTTTGCCTTCTTCCAGGAAAAGTTGAGTAAGTCCATAGCGATCCCTGAGATCTACCCATAGCAAACTGCCCTTATCACGTACCCGCTGCACCCAGCCAGTCAGTGTTACTTGTTCATTTACATTATCTATCCGCAGTTCACCGCATGTATGCGTCCGTAGCATGTATTTTTCTATTAAATTTGAGGGTGCAAATTAACAAAAGCTGGAGCGTTATAGGAGACCAGAGCTTGAATTAATGCCAATTCTGATCATGACCATCAAAGGCAGAAGGTTTGGTCTCTTTTATGCTTAAATAA
>JBATLM010000180.1:0-10687 GCA_049289315.1 Cyclobacteriaceae bacterium | reverse complement strand
ATTACTTCGTTTCCTTTCATTGTAACAATGCGTTCGTTTTGAAGAAGCACCGTTCCAGAAGGAATATCTCTTTGAACTTTAACCTTGATACGGAGCTCAGCTGGTTTATAACTTTCATCCTTATCTTTTTCCTTACCATCATCGGTTTTTTCTTCACTTTTCTTTTCTTCCTTCTTTTTCTTCTCCTCTTCTGCTTTCTTTTTCTTTATTTCCAATTCTTTAGCTTCAGCCGAATCGAGGTCATAGGTAAACAGTGCATTCCCTAAGGTGAAGTAAACAACCTTTCCATTTGGGCTCCAACTGGCAAACTCACCGCCAAGTCGCGTTAACTTGCGAGCAGGAAACTGTGCCTTGTCGGCATCGGCCACGGAGATTTTTGGAGTCTCTCCTCCCACCATTGGAATATCGACTACATATATCTCATTGTTAATTTGTGCTAATGCTTTATCCCCCATGGGAGCCATTTTAATAACGGCTGCATTGGAGGGTTCCTTCTTAGGTTCTTGTGCAGTTTCATTCAGCATACAACTGTTTTCTTCCAGCATCGAGCCATAGGTGGTTATCCCAGTTACTTTAACATGCTCCTTCTGGTCAGAGCCGTCCCAACGAATGGAAACCAAGCCATCTTTACCGCTATAGAGATATATTCTGTCTTTTGACTTTGCAAAGTGTGGAGTGCTTCTGTTGCGAGAGTGATCAATAATGGTAGCCGCTCCTCCGTCACCGGAAATCCACATGATCTTATCCTGACCATTAATAAAAAAAGGATCAGAGTTATCTTTAAGTACTTGGGTAGATCCTCTCATAAAGACAATCCTGTTGGAATTTAATGACCATGCGGGTTCTGTATAAAGTCCAGGTTCTGTTGTAAGCCGAACCGGCCTCGCAGCTTTTGACTTATAATTGAGTTTATAAATATGTCCGGCTTCGTTATTCTCCCACGTCACCCAGGCCAGTTGTGATCCATCAGTATTCCAGGTGGGTTGAGCTTCTGTATGATTGAAATTTGAAACGCGTTTAGGAGTTCCATCCGGCAAAGCCATAGTGTAAAGCCGATTGAGTGTGGTAAATGCAATTTGCTTACCATCGGGAGAAATGGCTGCATCCCTGATTTGTGTAACGATCATTTCTTTTTCGTCACTTATCGGGTATTTAAATTCAACTGCAGGGCCCAGTAAAAACTCTGTGTCTACTTCAAAAGGAATATTTATGGCATCGCCTCCAGCTACAGGAATACGGTAGAACTTACCTCCATAAGAAGCGATAACATTTTTACCATCAGGTGTAAATGACATGGCGGGAAGAACACCCAAAGCTGCTATTGATTCTTGCTCATCGTGCTGAACGGGATAGGCCAGCCATTTTTCGGTACCAGAAGCTAAATCTCTGATCATCAATCCTGTTTGATCATTGTAGCGTGAACCATAGACTAACCATTTTCCATCCGGAGAAAGTGTGGGGCTAAACGCTGAACCGTATTGCTGAGTCTTGGTTTCCAACTCTCCATTATCGCGATCATAAACAGCCAACTGATATTGAGGAAATTGTGCATTGTAATTCCATGCGTTTGTTCTTCGGGCAAACCAGATGTAACGACCATCCGATCCGAAGGCAGGCTCTACCATTTTTAAGTTGTCGGGCTTGTCAACAAGTTGTGCTCCACTTCCGCCATCCTTATGGAATAGCCAGAGTTTTAAATTCCTAGTGCCTCGCGAACCCACCACATAATTTCCATCTGGTGTCCACTCTGCAGACTGGTAATGATCCGTATCGCCAGTGGTCACTTGCAAAGAATCTTTTTTGTCCAGTGAGAACCACCAGATGTTTTCGCCACCACTCCGGTCAGAGATGAATAATATTTTCTTTCCGTCCGGGCTAAATTTTGGGTGCGAATCAAAGGCCATTCCCGATGTGAATTGAGTGGCTTTTCCTCCGGCCATTGGCATGGTGAAGATGTCACCAAGAAAATCGAAAGCAATGGTTTTTCCATCCGGACTTACGTCCAAAGACATCCAGGTGCCTTCAGTGGTTTTGATAGGAATTTTTCTTCCTACCTCAAGGGGTAAATCTTTCTTTGTTTTCTTTTTTAGGCTATCTGATTTTGCTTTTTCAGCATCCTGAGCACTTACAAATGGAGTTGCTAAAAGGGCGATGCAAAAGCATGCCTGGAGAACTATTCTTTTAATCATTATACGAATGTTTTGGGGTCTCGAATATAGGGGTTCGTTACTAAAGTAAATACCTTTGAAGGATTGCGAACGCTTATTTTTTATTCTGAATGAAGCAAATTGTCGGACTTTTCTTTCTCATAGGTGTGCAAGTGACCGCCAGCGCACAAATTCTAAAGGTAAACAAGGGTAGCCTCTTGTTAGACTCCTCCAGTGTGTTGATTGGAAAAATGGGATTGAACTTTAATATCCATAACAGAAGTGCAACTTCTGAAAAGGAAATTGTTTTCGTAGGCCTGAATGGCACTACTGATGTTGTTTACTTAAGTGATCAGCATGCTTATATATCCATCAATAATATTCATTATTTCAAATCAACAGGCGGCCCTTTGAGCAGCAATGGTTACTCCCATTTCCGGGTAAATCTGCTAAGAAAAAATAAATTGAGTTATGAAGGGTTTGTGCAGGTACAATATGATGATGGGCGAAATATGCCGTTTCGCCTTTTGGGCGGAGGAGGGTTAAGATTTAATCTTATTGAAACGAAAAAGACCAGCGTTAATTTGGGTGTAGGTGGTATGCGCGAGAGAGAAAATTGGAAAATGACTGATGAAGGTCGTGCAGTAGTGGAAAAGGGAATGTGGAAAACTTCTGATTATATAGGCATCAATACGGTGTTCAATGATGTCGTAAGCTTTCATCTGATTACTTATTATCAAGGAGGATGGGACAGTGACGCCAGTGTTTTCAGAAATAGAATCAGCGGGGACTTTCAGTTTGCTGTTAAAGTGACTGATAAGCTGTCTTTTGTAACCAATTTCACAAGCCAATATGAGGACAAGCCCATTATTGCAATCAAGAAAATGGTATATACCCTTACGAACGGAATTAACTGGAGCTTTTAAGTAGGCTCTTTATGTGGCAATACCTTTTTCTCAACCCATTGAAAAAGGACAATTAAACAGGCAGCAAAGACCAAAAGGCCGCCATAATTACCAATAAATTTAAAGGCACCTGAGTTGAGTGTAAACCCGGTAAATACTATTGTGAAGATCGCAGTAGCGATCAGCACAAAAATACCAATACCTAACCAAATGAGATCTCTTTGAGAAGCACGCTGCTCTTCAATTTTAATGATTCTGCTAATAATCCTATCTGAGAATTGAGGATGAAGGAGAGTTTCTGGTTCTTCATTAATAGCATTAAAAACGACTTGATAAGCCTGACTATCAACGTCAGTGGCATCTAACTTTCCTTGCTCAATTGATTCCTGAAGTTTTTCGTCTTGTGTTTTCATCTCAATTCTTCTGTGCCAAGATACTTCTTAATTTTTTCCTTTAACAGATTTCGGGCTCTGAAGAGATAATTTTTTACTGTTCCCTCAGGCATATCTGTAATTTTTCCAATTTCCTGATAACTCAATCCGCCAACATGATACATCGTAATTACCGCCCGATAGTGAACCGGGAGTTGATTAATATATACCATTACATGCTCTTCCAGGTCTTTCTCTGCTAATTCTTCTTCCAGATTGTCATCAGCAATAAATTGCTCTTTAAATTCTTCCCACTCCCCTTGCTCATTAATCGGTATTTGTTTTTTTCTTATGTGATTAATAGCATGGCGGTAGGCAATAGTGGCTATCCATGTGGACAATTTGGACTGAAAATTAAAACCTTTTAATTTGTCATAGACCTTCAAAAATACATCCTGACAAAGCTCTTCCCTGTCTTCAGGGTTTTTTACTATTCTACTCACCATATGGGCCACAAGCCTCTCATGCTGCTTGATAAGCTGCCTGAAAGACTCCATATCTCCCTCAACTATTTTAGAGATAAGGGCCTCATCTGTCATCATTAGACGGTTAGACACGTGATATTAATGTAGGGTTGCAGTTGATCTTCGTTTCAGTCATTATACGTACTTCAGAGAAAAATTATCGCGCTAACTGCAACATTTTCCTGTGCCTCCTGTGTCTTATTCCCTGAAACAGACAACAACTTAAATTGATACATCATGGACGAGAATTTAATGGAAGTACTTATGCCTTTAGCCATTTTTGGAGGATTTGGCACGTCACTTTATTTTTTTGTTAAAGTGCTTACAGAATATATTTTAAAAAAGAAGATGATTGATAAGGGGTATGTCAATGAGGATACACAAGCAATTTTCAAAAGGCATGCTGATGAAAATAAATACGCGGCACTGAAATGGGGGCTGATTATTTTCTTTGGTGGGTTGGCTCTCATTATTATGGAATACATACCAACCAGTCCCGAATCACCTCTGCCATATGGACTGCTAGCCTTCTTTATTTCTTTTGGCTTTTTGATTTACTACTTCATAGTGAAGAAAGAATCTGATAAATAATTTTATTACTCCTTACTCTTTTACACATGATTAAGAACTACTTCCGTACGGCTGTCAGAAATCTATTGCGCCACCGTTTTTTTTCATTCATTAATATTTTTGGCTTATCAGTAAGCATGACCATTTGCATGGGTATAATCATGCTGGTAGCTGACCAAATGACTTATGACCTTTATAACTCGAAAAGAGATCGTATTTATAGAGTCACCAGCAAACCGATTGATGGAGACGGCATATTTAGCGATATGGAATTTGCTACATCACCTTTGCCGATTGGACCAGAATTAAAAAACAATTATTCTGGCATAGAAAAGATAGCACGCCTCAAAAGAGGATTTGGAAATGGATGGGTAGAGTTTGACAGAGATATAAATATTCCTTTGGCGGGTTTCTATGCTGATCCAAATGTGTTGGATGTGCTAGAGTATGAATTAGAATATGGCGATCCCAAAACGGCTTTGGTTGAACCATTCGCTGTGGTAATAACCAAACGGGCTGCTGAAAAACTATTTAAGATTGAAAATCCGGTGGGGGAAACCGTAAAAGTAGGAGAGCTTGGGCTCTTTACTATTACGGGTGTATTGAAGGAGACTGATAGAAAATCTCATATTGTTTTTGAGGCATTAGCGAGTATGGCTACAGTCACTAGCCTTGAAGCAGCGGGAACCGTTCGCAAAGATTTAGACAATTGGCACAATCACTATGGAGCCTGGACGTATTTGCTTTTGGAAGAGGGAAAGGATGTGGAGGAGTTGCAACCATATCTCACCAGTATTTACCAGAACCACATAGCGCCTAACCCAAACCCCGATGTAAGAAAAGCAAAATTCGATGTACAGAGTTTAAATGATATTACACCTGGTAGCATGTTGAGCAACCCAATTGGCCCGTTCTTACCATGGATGTTCATTTACTTTTTGGGTGGCCTTGCAGCAGTAGTGATGCTTACATCATGTTTTAATTTCACCAATCTTTCTATTGCTAGATCATTGACTCGTGCCAAAGAAATTGGAATAAGAAAAGTTTCGGGAGCGGCTCGATGGCAAATTTTTACTCAGTTCATCTCTGAAGCTATCGTTACTGCCCTTGTTGCTTTGGGACTGTCGCTGGTTTTTTTGATTGCACTTAGGCCTCTCATGTTGAATCTCAATTTTGCTCGCATGCTTAAGTGGGACCTTGAGGCCAATGTTTATGTGTATGGAGTGTTTTTAATATTTGCTATTGTAGTAGGTATTTTCGCTGGATTGTTTCCTGCTGTTGTCTTATCAAGTTTTCAACCCGTTAAAGTATTAAAACAATTGAGCTCGATAAAAGTTTTTTCAAAATTGGGTTTGAGGAAAGCTCTTTTGGTTGCACAGTTTTCATTGTCTTTGATTTTTATACTAAGTGTGATTGTAATCTATAACCAACTTTCACTTTTTGTAAAAGCGGACCACGGCTTTGATATGAAAAACAATGTGGTGGTGCGGTTGGGTGAGACAAAACCTCAGGAGTTAAAAACAGAACTACTACAGCATTCAAATATTGCTAACGTTGCTGCAGCCTCACATGTGCCGGCTGCAGGCAGTACTTATGGCGAGGGATTTAAAAAATCTCTTGATGAGGAAGAGTGGTTGGATTTGAGCTACTATGCTGTGGATGAAGACTACCTGGAGAACATCGGTTTAACACTTGTGGAGGGAAAGTATTTTGATCAAGCTGCTGGAGAGTCGAATTCAAACTTTATTGTTATCAACGAAGCTGCAGTAGAAGCCTTCCATTATGACACACCGTTCGATGCTATCGGGCAACAGATCATTTATAAATCGGATTCAACTAAAAAGGAAATAATTGGGGTTATTAAAAATTATAATCATCAGGTGCTTATGGCAGAGATTGGACCCCAAGCACTCATGTATATTCCTGATGAAATCAATATGCTTCAGGTGAAGTACACTGGAGATTACCTTGCTGCCATTGAAACTATTGAAACAGCGTGGAGTAAAGTAAACCCATCATTAAAAGTGAATCACAAAATATTTGAAGATGAAATACGAGGTTTTTATCAACTGGTATTTGGCGATATCGTAAATGTGGTAGGAGTTATTTCGGCACTAGCGATTATTATATCGTGCCTTGGACTACTAGGCATGGCCACCTACACAACGGAAACAAGAATAAAAGAGATATCCATAAGAAAGGTTTTAGGCGCGACCAACAACACATTGATCCTGTTACTATCCAAGGGCTTTATAAAACTGCTTTTGTTGTCGATCGTAATTGCAGTGCCCGCGGCTTACTTTCTCAATAACCTTTGGCTAGAGCTTATTGCATATCATACTTCATTTGATCTGACAGTAATTTTGTTAGGTGTATTTATCCTTCTGTTGTTTGGGATACTTACAATAGCCTCTCAGACCATACGCGCCACTTACGTAAACCCTGTAGATAACCTAAAGGGTGAATAAGGCCGATTAAAGAATAATTTGCTAGCTTAATTATGATCGATCAGGCATTGTTTGTATGTTCAAATATAGGAACATGCAAAATTCTACTTATGAGCCTGGTGGAGAATCTATTCTGACAAAGGGAGTTGTCAGTAATAGATTCCTTAGTTCTTTTCATGAAAGCAGGAAGAAGCTAGCTGTCAATCTTATTCTCATACAGTTTGTTATTTGCCTTGGCTACTTAGTTTACCTGGCGCTGCTGCCAAAACCATTTAGCAGTTTTTTCATGCCAACAATATTGACCACAACTATTATTACTGTGTTGCTGTGGTTAATGAAAAAATTTCAATCAGCAATTATATTTGACTTAGTGGCACTGAATGTTATGCTTTTCCTTTTATCTGAAAGAGTTACTGTGCATACAGGAGTTGATTTGTTTTATGTTGCAGTAGGATCTGCTACCATTGCATTGTTTGGATATGAGTACTGGAAAGCGGGAGTTGGGTTTTCACTTCTTTCTCTAACGTTATTTTTGTTCAGCAGATTTTTTTCATTTGACTCGATTCCTCTTCGCGAATTTAATCCTCAACAAGAACAGGCCTTTTTTTTAATTAACTCCATTGTGTCCTCATTGATTAGCATGTATTCTGTAATTACAGTAATGAAACTCAATTTTGAAACACAAAAGAGGCTGCAGCAGATTAAAACAACCGTTGAAGACCAAAATTTGGAATTAACAAAAGCCAATGAGGAATTGGATCGATTCGTATACAGTGCTTCACATGATTTAAGATCGCCTTTAAGCAGCATAAAGGGCTTGGTTAATGTTTTCGGGCTTGATAGTGAGGGAAAGAAGGAAGTGTACTTGCCTAAGATTAGTGATCGGATTAGTACAATGGATAAATTTATAAAAGAGATAACAGATTATTCTCGCAACTCTAGAGTACAGGTTAGTCTTGAATATGTCCTATTATTTCCGATAGTTAATGAGATTATCTCGTCTACTCAGTATGCTGACAACGTTGACAAAATATTCTTCGATATTAAAATTGACGATGATTTTGTGATTCGGTCAGATGAGTATCGCATTAAAATTATCCTAAATAACCTCATAACTAATGCTATTAAATATTCTGATTTTAGTAAGAGTAAGCCTAGTATAGAAATAAGGGCCAGTAAGGAAGAGGATGTTGCGATAATTCAGGTAATAGATAATGGTATTGGAATAAAAACTGAATTTGTTGATAAGATATTCAACATGTTTTATAGGGCAACCGAAAAATCGACTGGTTCAGGATTGGGCCTTTATATCGTTAGTGAATCAATAAGAAAACTTAAGGGAACAATTGACGTGGCCTCTGAATTAGGCAAAGGGTCTACCTTCACGCTTCGCCTACCACAAAATATAGCTACTTGAAGTGCTTCAGTTTTACAACTTCCTCGGGCTTGAGAAATCTCCAATCTCCCCTGGGAAGATCTTTTTTATCTAATCCGGCAAAAATTACGCGATCGAGTTTCACCACTTCGTATTCCAAAGACTCAAAAATTCTTCTCACAATACGATTCCACCCAATATGCAATTCAATTCCGATGGTTTTTTTATCATCACTTACAATAGCAATATCATCAACTATTGCTTTTCCTTCTTCTAGCCTCACACCTTCTTCTATTTTTTGAAGATCATTTTTTGTAAGAGGCTTATCCAATTCTACTTTGTAAATCTTTTTGGTATTGTAAGATGGGTGCGTCAGTTTTTCTGCAAGGTCTCCATCGTTGGTCAGCAAAAGCAGGCCAGTTGTATTGCGGTCTAATCTACCTACTGGATATAAGCGCTCCTTACAGGCGTTGGCAACGAGGTTCATTATCGTTTTCCTTTCCTTTGGGTCGGATGTGGTAGTGATAAAACCTTTTGGCTTGTTGAGGAGGACGTAAACCAGCTTCTCCGCTTTGAGTAGTTTATCTTCGTAGCGTACTGCATCTCCTTGCTTCACTTTATGTCCCATCTCGGTAATGGTTACTCCATTTACACTGATAAGACCTTTTTTTATCATTTCATCAGCCTCTCTTCTGGATCCCATTCCGCTGTTGGCAATATATTTATTGAGCCTTGTGAGCCCATCGCTGCTGACCTTTGTCTTTCCAACATTATCGTAGGATGGAGCCGTTTTTGGAGCTGATTTTCCTTTCTTAACAAACCCTAGTGCACTTCCTGATTTGGGTTTGAATTGATCCTTGTCTGTTTCTCTTTTCCCTCTGGAAAATGGCTTATCTGAGCTTCTCTTGTCAGAGCTTCTTTTGGTAAATTCAGATCTTTTGAAGGGCTTGTCTTCCCCTTCGGTTGGCCTTGATCTTTTGATAAAGCTTTTCCTTGGTCTTTCGTCAGGGTTGGATGAACGAGGAGTGTCACGCTTTGAAAACCGATTGTCATCTGGCTTCACCCTACGGTTGCCAGGTCCGGAAGGACGCCCAAAAGAGCGTTTTGGCTTATCCTCGTCCTCCTCCTTGCGAGAATTACGTCCTTTTTTCAAAAAGGCTTTATGTGGAGTTGTCTTTTTCCCGAAGGAAGTTTTTTTGTCTGAACGTTTGTGTGCCATAGGTAATTAATTAGGCACTGCTGCCTGTTGAGAGCTTACTGATTTTCTTCAGAAGATCCACCATCAGGAGACTCACCAATGGTGTTCACTTCCTGTGTAAAATCTTTTGGTGTAGGTAGCTCATTCAGGTCATTGATGCCAAAGTATTCCATAAACTTAGGACTGGTGCCATACAACATAGGGCGACCAATTGTATCGGCTTTACCTCTAATTTCAACCAACCCTTTGTCAAGTAGTTTTTGAACAGCATAGTCGCAATTCACACCGCGAATATTCTCAATCTCCGTTTTGGAGATAGGTTGTTTGTAAGCAATGATGGAGAGCGTTTCTAATGCAGAGGTAGACAGCCTTTTTTTAGACTGTTGCTTTAGCATAATTCCAATACTTGCCTGGTAGGCAGGTTTTGTCAAAAACTGATACCCTCCTCCCGCTTTAGTTAATTGAAATGCATATTCTTCGGACTGGTACTTTTCATCGAGAACAAGAATAGCTCCCTGAATATCCTCTTCAGGGACATCAGCATTAAACATTTCTGTAAGGCAGGCCTTTATGTCTACCAGCTTGGCAGGGCCCGGGGAACAGAAGATAAGGGCTTCAATATGATTTTGTAAGAAATTCACTTTAGTCGGTTTGCATCATTTTGGCTTCAATTGATTGCGTGGTATGAGGCACTGCAATCAGCCTTTCTTTTGGTATCAGTTTGCCTGTAACAGAACAAATACCATAAGTACCGTTCTTAATACGGATTAGGGCATTCTCAAGGTTTGAAATATACTTCAATTGACGAGCAGCCAACTGACTCAAATTCTCCTTTTCTGCAGTTTCTGCGCCATCTTCCAGCACTTTTGTGTTTCCACCTGATGTGCTGTCAGTACCCTCATCATTGTTGCGATTTAGCGTCTCTTTCAAGATTTTGAATTCACTACGTGCCTTCTCCAGCTTTCCGTTGATGAGTGTTTCAAACTCTTTTAACTCAGCATCATTGTAACGCGACTTACCAGAAGGAGGAGTCGGCTTTGCTGGCTTATGTGCAATAGGCCTTTGTGTCAATGCTGGGAAAATATTTAACTGTGGAGGCGTTTTTGGTAACGGAGATATAGGATTGTCCTTTTTCTTGCCAACCATAGGC
>JBATLM010000179.1:0-18898 GCA_049289315.1 Cyclobacteriaceae bacterium | reverse complement strand
ATCTCTCCAAATATGTTATCCACATACCTTCCGACCAACAATCTAGGGTTAGCAGAATGGCTTATGTTGTTGTAAGTCAATACAGAATCTATCCGCATCACAGATGATGTAACAGCCACTTCTTGATAAGTTACTTTAAACTTATCTGATGTGGTTTTAAATCCAAGAAGGCTGGTTTCGTCTTCTTTACAAGAGACTAAAAAAATAAGAGCAAGGAATGTTGATCCCGCAAATCTACCCCACAAGCTCATTGTATAAGTTATAATACGATTCAGTAGTGTTATCGTCTTCTTCAATGGTTTCAATCTTCTTTTCTTTAATTTTTTTCATCAATCCTTCCAGCTTTTTGTTGTCACCGGCTACTGATACAATGTCTGAGAATTGTGCTCCCAATTTAATGAACCCTTCGTAGTCTCCTGTTTTTAGATGACCAAGCATATTATCCTCAATATCCATCATCTTCACTTTACCCATAAGATCGCCTTTAAATTTATGACTAAAGCTGTTATTATATATTGTAAATACAGTTTTGGTAAGCTTAAATAACGGATCGTTCTTATAAGTTGTTTTAAGGTACAAAGGAATAAAGCTTGTAATCCAGTCATTACAATGAACAATGTCAGGAGCCCATCCTAGTTTACGCACAGTTTCAATCACTCCTTTACAGAAGAAAATAGCTCTTTCGTCATTGTCTTCATAAAAGTTGTTTTCCTTATCGTGGAAAACAGATTTTCTATGGAAATAATCTTCATTATCAATAAAATACACCTGAAGCTTTGCATTGGGTATGGAGGCCACCTTGATAATTAAAGGCTTCTCTTCGTCACCCACCGCGATGTTGATGCCAGACAACCGTACTACTTCATGCAACCGGTTTTTTCTTTCGTTGATTAGTCCAAATCTTGGTACCAGTATTCTTATCTCCATTCCTTTCTCTTGCATGGCTTGAGGAAGTTTCCGCACAAAATCAGAAACTTCGCAGGTTTGAAGGAAAGGATTGATCTCACTGGCTACATATAGAATACGGAGTTTTGACATATTTTTTGAGTTTTTACAACAGAATGGAAAATCGAGCCACAAAAATACGCAAATTTTGCCCCTTATTCAACTTTTTTAAAATCAATGGCCTACCTTTGCGCCCCATTAAAATGGCCCTAAATGGATATTTTCGAAGAAATTGAGCCGTTACGGGCCTTTCTAAAGGGTAAGCGGGGAGCTTTAAAATCCATCGGATTGGTTCCGACTATGGGGGCTCTTCATGATGGACATTTGGCCTTAATTCGTGCATCCAAGTCTGAAAACGATGTAACTGTCAGTTCAATTTACGTCAACCCTACACAATTTAACAACCAGGCAGATCTGGATAAATACCCACGCACGCGGGAAGCAGATATCAAATTGCTTCAGGCTGAAGGGTGTGACGTGTTGTTTGTCCCTCAGAATTCGGAAATGTGCTCCGGAGATCAATCGATGAGTTTCGACTTTGGAACCCTAGACAAGGTACTAGAGGGAAAATTCCGCCCTGGTCACTTTAGCGGAGTGGCATTGGTTGTATCGAAGTTCTTCAATATCGTGCAACCCGATAAGGCTTATTTTGGGCAGAAGGATTATCAGCAATTTCAGGTTATCAATAGACTAAAGGTAGAATTGAAGTTTTCGATAAAACTAGAGAGCGTTCCTATTGTAAGAGAAAAATCAGGTCTGGCGCTTTCTTCACGCAACCAGCGTTTGACTGAAGTGGACAAAAAAAATGCATTATTTCTATATCACACTTTAAAAGATGCAAAGGATCAACTTTTGAGACGAGTGCCTTTTTCAAAGATCAGAAAGGACGCTGAGGCTAGGGTAAAAAAATATGATGGAGTGAAACTGGAATACTTCGAATTGGCAAATAAAAACACTTTGCAGGATTTGGAGGATGTCAGTGATTACAAAAATGGAATTCTTTTGATGGCTGCATTTGTTAATGATGTCAGGTTGATAGATAATATGTTGTTAAGCGATTGAGCAGATGAGGGTAGAGGTTTTAAAGTCAAAAATTCATAGGGCTAAAGTAACACAGGCTGAATTGCATTATGTTGGGAGTATAACCATTGATGAGAAATTGATGGAGGAGGCCAATTTAATAGAAGGTGAGAAGGTACAGGTGGTGAATGTGAACAATGGAGAGCGATTGGATACCTATGTGATTAAAGGAGGGAGTAATAGTGGAATAGTTTGTTTAAATGGCCCGGCAGCGCGTAAAGCAATGGTCGGTGATTTGGTTGTAATTATATCGTACGCTTCGATGGAATGGGAGGAGGCTAAATTATTTAAGCCGTCCATTGTGTTTCCAAATGAGCAGAATAGGCTTAACTAATTAAAAGTGAATTCAAAACTAAAAGGCGCACTACAATACTTCGGAATGTTTGCATTAGCTGCAGGTTTGCTGTGGCTCTCCCTCAAAAGTATTCCTGATGTGGAGGGTGAAAGCAAGGCTGATTTTCTTTGGAAAACCTGGGAGCGTTCTAATAAATGGTATTTGATAGTAATGGGTTTAGTAGCAATGCTAAGTCATGTGTTGCGTGCTTATCGATGGAAAATGTTATTGGTGCCAACTGGAAATAAGGTAAGTCTTGGTAATAGTTTTCTATCCCTTATGATCGGATACCTTGTTAACCTGGCTGTACCGCGGGGCGGAGAAATTTCCCGTTGCTATAATTTGCTAAAACTTGAAAAGACTCCCGTTGAGGTCTCTTTTGGGACGGTAGTAGCTGAGCGGGTGGTAGATTTACTTTGTTTAATTATTCTTATTGGTGTCTCCTTTATAGTGGAGTGGGATAAGTTGATGGCCTTTATTGGTTCATTGCCTTTTACTTCCGGTGGGGGTGGTATTTATAAATGGTTAATTATTGGAGTAATTGGAATCGGGGGCGTGGTTGCAGCTGTCTATTTCTTTCGCAGAAATGAAAAAATAAAGAAAATTATTAGTGGGTTCAAAGAGGGTTTGCTTGCAGTTTTTAATCTGGAAAACAGCTTCAGCTTTATTGTTATTTCTATCATTATATGGTTGCTCTACTTTGTGATGAGCTACTTTGTGATCATTGCATTTCCTGAAACAAGTGCGCTCGAGTTTAGTGCAGTATTGACATTGTTTACAATGGGTGCGATTGCTATGGCTGCGCCATTGCCAGGTGGTGCGGGCTCTTACCATACCATCGTTCCGCTCGGGCTAGTGATGTTATATAACTTGCCTCAGGGCGAAGCCATTGCCTTTGTATTCATCTTTCATGCGTGGCAGACTTTTATTATGATTGTGGGGGGAGTAGTATCTTTGGTAATCAGCTACTGGATAGTACGATGGAGAAAATAATTAACAAGATCAAAAGTTTGGCTCAAGGCAATGCCCAAGTAGAGGAATGGCGTAGTCAAGATCAAAAGATTGTTTTTACAAATGGATGTTTTGATATTCTTCATTTGGGGCATGTTGACTACTTGGAAAAAGCGGCTGCTTTGGGTGATCGGTTGGTGATCGGTTTAAACACTGACGATTCGGTAAGCCGATTTAAAGGACCAGAAAGACCTATACAGGATCAAAATTCCCGAGCGAGGATTTTATCCTCACTTCAGTTCGTGGATATGGTGGTTTTATTTAACGAGGACTCTCCACTGGAATTGATTTCCAGCCTAATTCCTGATATTCTTGTAAAAGGCAGTGACTATTTGGCAGAAAATATCGTTGGCGCGGAAGTTGTGAAAAAAAATGGAGGAGAAGTAAAAACCATCGATTTTGTATCCGGTTATTCTACTTCCCGTATAATAGATAAGATAAAAAAAAGTAACTAATTAGAATATGATATTATACTATGTAATCATAGGGTTCTTTATGTTGTTGAGTTGGATTGTAAGCTCCAGGCTCAAAAATAAATTCAAAAAATATTCACAAATTCAGTTGGCCAAGGATTTAACAGGTGCTGACGTAGCACGGTTAATGTTGGCTGATAATGGTATTCAGGATGTGAAAGTGACTTGTGTAAGTGGAGAACTCACAGACCATTATAATCCAGCCAATAAAACAGTAAACCTTAGTGAAGGTGTGTATGCCGGAAGAAACGCTGCAGCCACCGCGGTTGCTGCTCATGAGTGCGGACATGCAGTGCAACATGCTACTGCCTATAGCATGCTTGGGTTTAGGTCTGCCATGGTTCCTATTCAAAATATCAGCGGTACTATTCAACAGTTTGTAATGATTGCCTTATTTTTTGGTGGTGCCTTTGTTTACAATGCACTTCCCACAGCAATTTTATTAATAGTAGGATGTAACCTTGTTTTCACTGCTTTTGCCTTCATCACATTGCCTGTAGAGTACGATGCAAGTAAACGGGCTTTGGCATGGATAGAACAACGCAGTATTGTTAACTCAAGTGAACATGCAATGGCGAAAGACGCGCTGGATACAGCAGCGCAAACTTATTTGGTAGCAGCCATTGGAGCCCTGGCCAGTTTGCTTTTCTGGGTAATGATGTTTTTGGGTGGTAGCCGGGATTAATGAGTTAAGCTAAAATCAATTAAATTGCAGGCCTGAGTTTAAACTCAGGCCTGTTTTTTTTGTTAAGGCTTTAAACCCGAACCAATGAATTTTGAATTGACTGAAGAGCAAATTGCCGTAAGAGATGCAGCACGCGAATTTGCTAATACTGAACTGCTGCCCGGAGTAATAGAAAGAGATTCTGAAGCGAAATTCCCTGCTGAGCAGATTAAGAAAATGGGTGAGCTTGGGTTTATGGGGATGATGGTCGATCCAAAGTACAACGGAGGCGGGATGGACAGTATATCCTATGTATTGGCCATGGAGGAGATATCAAAAATAGATGCTTCGGTTTCAGTTTGTATGTCTGTTAATAACTCACTTGTGTGTTGGGGACTTGAGCAATTTGGTTCGGAGGAGCAAAAAGAAAAATACCTGAAGAAGCTAGCTACTGGAGAAAAGATCGGGGCATTCTGCTTATCAGAACCTGAGGCAGGTTCTGATGCTACAAGCCAAAGAACAACAGCAGAAGACAAGGGTGATTACTATTTACTCAACGGAACTAAAAACTGGATCACGAATGGTAACAGTGCAAGTGTCTATATAATAATCGCGCAAACTGATGCTTCAAAAAAACACAAAGGAATTAATGCCCTGATTGTAGAACGTGACATGGAGGGTTTTGTAGTGGGTAAGAAAGAAGACAAGATGGGAATTCGTGGGTCAGATACGCACTCTCTTATGTTTACGGATGTGAAGGTGCCAAAGGCCAACAGAATAGGCGAGGATGGATTCGGTTTTACTTTTGCGATGACCACTTTAAATGGAGGTAGAATTGGAATTGCCTCACAGGCTTTGGGAATAGCAACGGGTGCTTATGAATTAGCATTAAAGTATTCTAAGGAGCGTAAAGCATTTAACAAACATCTTTCGGAGCATCAAGCCATTCAATTTAAACTGGCCGACATGGCGACAAAAATCGATGCAGCAAGATTGTTGATTTGGCAAGCAGCGTTTTTAAAAGACCAGAAAAAGAATTTTGTGAAAGCAGCGGCCATGGCAAAATTGTATGCCTCAACAATGGCTCAGGAAGTAACTAGCGAAGCGGTTCAGATACATGGTGGGTATGGTTATGTAAAAGAATACCATGTGGAGAGATTAATGCGCGATGCGAAGATCACCCAGATCTATGAAGGAACTTCAGAGATTCAGCGTATGGTAATCTCCAGAGAAATTTTGAGATAATTATTTGCTGGCCTCTATGGCTTGATTCCAGTCGTAGACTTTTTCAGAAATCTCGATAAGCAAATTAGGCTCTTTCTCAAGGGCGTTGCCAATAACAATCATGTCTGCTCCGGCCTCTAATGCATTAAGGGCTTTGCGGGGGGTGTCGATTCCTCCTCCAACTACCAATGGTGTTTTTATCGCTTTTCGAATAGCGGAAATCATTCTGGAGCTGATTTCTTTTTCGGCTCCACTTCCAGCGTCTAAGTACATCAGCTTTAGACCCAGCATTTCGCCAGCAAGGGCTGTGCATGCCGCCAGCGAGTATTTGTCGTCAGGGATAGGTGTAGTATTGCTAATGTAGGCTACCGAAGTTGTCTTTCCTGAATTGATCAATAAATATCCAGTAGAGATAACTTCGAGATGAGTATTCTTTAAAATAGGAGCTGCTATTACATGTTGCCCGATTAGCAGGTCAGGATTTCTACCGGAGATAAGCGACAAAAATAGTATTGCATCTGCTCCCGGATCAATTTGAATTGAACTTCCTGGGAAGATAAGCACGGGTATAGTTACAGATTCTTTAATGTGTGCAATAACCTCAGATAGGTTAGTGGAGGTGATAAGACTGCCACCCACTAAAAAATAATCCACACAATTTTCGTTGGCTAAATTGATGAGGTGTCTCAGCTTGCCGCTGTCCTCAATTTTATCGGGGTCAATTAATACAGCAATTGACTTTTTCCCAAGTTTACTTTTCTCAGTGAGTGAATCAAGAATCTTCATCATCTGTCCCCTTTCTGCTATGTAGGTATTCCGAAAGCTTTTCTTTGGCAAACTCAAGTAAAACCATAGTGGCTTGTGTAACTAATATGTCACCAACTTGGGAAAGCATGTTTGGTGGAGAAGGTTCATAACTATCTTCTATTTCTTCAGCATCCTCATTTTTTTTGTGTTTTGATTTCTTTTTCTTCGACCCTGAAAACTGTGTAACGGCAAGGTAAGTAAGGGCTAATGCGCCACCTATGAAAAGAGCGTTGGTAACCACTTTTTCTGTGCTTTTGGAGATGGATTTAATCTCACTTTCGATCTCTTTTTTGTACAAGGCTGAAGCTTTCTCCAACTTTTGTTTCTCAATATCAGATTCTTCCAGAAGTTTCATAATTATTACTCCTCGTTCTTATTGATCAACTCAGAAAAGTAGGTTTCAAAAATCTTGTTCAATGGTTTTCTGAAAATAAGAAATAGCAAAAATAGGATAAGGTATACACCTGAGATGATGAGATACCCTTCAAAAGAATTAGCAAAATAGGTGTTTAAGTATTCGGCCAGGCCTATACTGAAAAAAATAAGGAATAAGAATGCGAAAAAGATAATTGTAGCCTGCGCCAAGCCTTTGGAGAGTACTTTGGCAACATCTTCTTTTATTTCAATCTTAAGCAGCTTAACGCGCGTTTCCACATACCCCGTCACATTACTGGCAAGGTTGTCTATTCTTAAGAATTTTAATATTGTGTCTTTGATTCCTTCCATCTTTCAGCAGGCAATATAGCAATTTAACGACTTTTTAGATTAGATATTCTTTCAAGTATTAGGTGTCTATAGGGAAGATTATTGTCCCCTGAAACTACCAATGCAATTAGTTCAATCCTTTATAAAAATAGATGAGAAGAAATGGTATAACAAAGAATATCAGTAGAATGTAAAGGAACCCTGCCAATCTGTATTTTCTGGTTAGTTTCCCTAACCCAAGGGATAGCACCAATGGCAATTCCCTCAAATAAGGAATAAACAAGAATATAATTACTCCAAAGAAATTAATTAAGAAGTGAGTTATAGCAATGCCCATAGCGCCATTGGAATTGAAAATGGCTGCGATAAAGGCAGTAACGGTTGTTCCTATATTCGCACCGAGTATGAAGGGTGCTGCATTCCTTAAGTTAACAACTCCTTTCGCCACTAAGGGCACAACCAGTGAGGTAGTAATAGTGCTGGAGCGAATTGTTGCGGTAGTAATAAGCCCCCATCCAAACGACTTAAACCGATTTTTGAAGAAAAACTTCTGAATATTATTTTCGGAACCGAAACCCAATAAATCGGTAAGCACTTTTCTAAAAAAGAGCACAGAGCCGAATAAAAGTACGAGTGAAAGTGTTATGAGGATAAATCCATTACTTATATACTCCATTAAAACCTGAACCAAAAATGAGGACTTAGTGCCCAACCCTGAAAATACTTGTACAGAAGAAGGGGAGGCTTCGTTGAAAAACAAAATCGCAGTGTTATGGGATAAATTGGATAAGAAGCCAAAGTAATACTCGAATGGAAAGAGAATGCTAATGGTAAGAATGTTAAAAAAATCGTGATAAGTGCCGGCCGAGACTGCTCTTATGAATTCATTTCTCTTGGCTATAAACCCCAATGAAATCAGTGTGCTGGTTATTGTTGTCCCCACATTGGCGCCCATCACCATGGGGACGGCACTCTCGGGAGTGATAGCGCCCGAGGCAACAAGTGCTACAATCATTGATGTGGACGCAGAACTACTTTGAATGATTGCGGTGGCAAGAAGTCCAATGAATAGTGCTGTGAATGGATTTGATGTTGCGATAAGGATTGTTTCAGCAGCCGTTTTGCCCAATTGATTGAGAGAAGAAATCATTAGATCTAAGGCAAAAAGAAAAATAATCAGAGCAAGAAGAATGTAACCCGTATTCTTCAGGTAAACTCTCCATTTTTCAGGTGCTGAATTTCTATTCCCCTCTTCTTGAATCATGGATGGTAAAGATAATGAAGTAGGCAACCCAGCACATAGGGTTGGGAGGGATATTAGTGTTTCAGTTCTTGTACGGCCATCCAGGCCATCAATCCCGGAGCAATTTTTAGTGCATCTTCATCAATGTCAAAAGTAGGCGTGTGTACGTAGGAGGTTATTCCTTTCGCCTCATTTCTTGTGCCCAACCGATAAAAGGAAGCGGGTATTACTTGTGAGTAATAAGAGAAATCCTCAGCTCCCAATGTAATATCTATGTCTACCACATTTTCTTTTCCCACATACTGTGCGGCTGCACTTTTGATTCTTCGTGTAAGCTCTGGATTATTCTCCAGATACGGATATCCTTTGGATATTTCTACTTCGCATTTGCCGCCCATTCCTTCAGCCAAGCTTTCTGCCATTTTCTTTATCTTGGTAAGTGCAGATGCTCTCCATTCCTCATTCAAAGCCCTGAAGGTGCCTGCTATTTTCACCTCGTTAGGAATAATGTTTGTAGCCCCCTTGCCAATAATATTCCCAAATGTGAGCACGGTAGGTTGTTTTGGACTGGCATTTCTACTAATGATTTGTTGCAAAGCAATGATGATGTGAGAAGCGATAACGATCGGGTCAATGGCTAACTCAGGAGCGGCACCATGTCCTCCTTTTCCAATTACAGTCAAGTAGATTTCATCACAACTTGCCATGTACATTCCTTCGCGGAATCCAATTTTGCCAACAGGTATAAGAGGCATCACATGTTGTCCTATGATATTGGCAGGTTTTGGATTTTCTAAAACCCCATCCTTGATCATTAGCGAAGCGCCTCCCGGATTTTTTTCTTCACCGGGTTGAAAGATAAGTTTTACAGTGCCTTCAAATTGATCTCTCAATTCGAACAGTACTCTTGAGGCAGTTAGTAACGAGGAAGTATGCACATCGTGTCCGCAAGCATGCATCACACCTGGATTTGTGGATTTGTAGGTTACATCATTGGCTTCCACAATGGGCAAGGCATCCATATCTGCTCTGAGCGCAATTGTTTTTTTTGAAGGATTTTTTCCTTCAATCAACGCTACAACTCCTGTTTCTGCAATGCCCTCACTTGGAGTTAACCCATATTCCACCAGTTTTTTGGCCACATACTTAGCAGTATTGAATTCTTTGTATGAGAGTTCCGGATTGGCGTGCAAATGCCTTCGGTTGACAATAGTGTCGTCAAAATAAGACTCAGAAAGGCGTTTGATAGAATCAAGTAAAGGCATGTGCCAAGTTACATCAAAATATTAAACCCGAAAAAAGTGTAGTGACTGCCTACTTGATCAGAATTTTTTCCGGGATAAGTATCGCATTAGAGAAGTAATCTCTTAAGCGCATTAGATCCTTTTGTGCTTCCAATTTTGTAAAGTATTTACCTACCGTTACTTTGAATTTTGGCTGAGTATACTGAATGTCGGCTTCAAGATCATCGCCTATTGCTTTTACCATTTTTGCCTTTGCGCCAAGAGCATCTTCCCGCTTAGGCCCAGAGTAAATTTGAATAGTAAAGCCATCTATATATCTTCTGACTTGATTTAGCTTGTCAAGGCTGTCCAATACCATATCCACTTTAGTATTGACAGTATTAGTTGCAGCAAGAACCTGAGTTTGTTCTACCTGAGTGGACTGTGCTTCAATGGTGTCCGTATCTTCAGATTCATATACAGGTCGTACCAAAGTAAGATCTTCTGTATAAGCATCATCTGATGAGTTGGCGCCCGACTGCTGGGCGACACAAGAAACCTGAAGCATCAACAGCGCGAGGCTGAGATTCATTGAATATTTTTTCATACCAATAAGTAACTTACGAAGTGTCATCACTATTGTTCTATCACTATACATTTTCCATTCTTCACATCGTCCTCCACTTTTTTGAACTTCACATCTTTCAACACTTTACCATCAGTGTACTGAACGCTTACTTTGTCATTTCTGCCTGCAATCTTATCAGATTTTACAGGTTGCACTTTTTCTTCAACGGCACGCTGCCCACCTTGAGGTTGAGCTTGTTGCTGCCCGCCCTGAAGTAAAGATCGCGACTCATCCTTTTGTTCCTTAAGCCTTTCCCTTCTTTGAGATCTTGCCTCCTGCACTTGATCTGGCTCGCGTACAGGAATTTCGGCCTTGATTAAAAATGAAATGGTTTCTTCATTCACTTTGGCAATAAAGCGTTTGAAAGCCTCAAACCCCTCAAATTTGTAAATGAGAAGTGGATCTTTTTGCTCATAAACTGCATTCTGAACAGACTGCTTTAAATCGTCCATGTCGCGAAGATGCTCTTTCCATTGCTGGTCAATGATCGCCAGGGTGATCATTTTTTCCATGGCCTGAATCAACTCTGAATTTTTAGTCTCCACGCATTTTTTCAAATCCGCAGCTACTCCAATTTGTTTCACCCCATCGGTGAATGGCACTAAAATATTCTCAATAGTAGCTCCCCTGGTTTTGTTAATATCAGTAATAACAGGCAGGGCTTTTTCGGCTACTCCTTTATTTTTTTGCACGTAGTGTTTTAGCGCTTCATCATAAAGCTTCTCTGCCAACTGGCTTACATCGGTCTTCTTAAACTCTTCTTCATTGACAGTAAAGTCGAATCCAAGTAAGCTGACCACATTAAGTCTGAACTCATCCAAATCGGCACCTGCTTTTCCATTGGCCACAATGTCCTCGCAGGTGTCATATAGCATTGTAAGAATATCCAACTGCAAACGCTCACCGAACAATGCGTTCTTTCTACGCTTATAAATTACCTCACGCTGCGAGTTCATTACGTTGTCATACTCTAGCAAACGCTTACGTATTCCAAAGTTATTCTCTTCAACTTTTTTCTGCGCCCGTTCAATTGAATTGGTCACCATAGAATGAGAAATTACTTCTCCCTCTTTTAGACCTAATTTATCCATGATGCGGGCTATACGCTCTGGCATAAATAATCGCATCAGGTTGTCCTCAAGCGAAACATAAAATGTGGAAGATCCCGGATCTCCTTGTCGACCGGCTCTACCTCTAAGCTGCCTGTCTACCCTTCTGGATTCGTGGCGTTCTGTACCAAGAATTGCTAATCCTCCCGCAGCCTTAGATTCAGGAGAAAGTTTTATGTCTGTTCCTCTACCAGCCATGTTGGTGGCAATGGTCACACTGCCTGGTTTTCCGGCCTCTGCAACTACCTCTGCTTCCTTTTGATGTTGCTTTGCGTTAAGTACCTGATGCTTGATCTTTTTCAATTGGAGCATTCTACTTATCAACTCCGATATTTCAACGGAAGTAGTACCTACAAGTACAGGTCTGCCAGCATCTGTAAGTCTTACAATCTCATCTACTACTGCATTAAATTTTTCTCTTACAGTTTTAAATACCAGATCATTAATATCATCCCTGACGATAGGTCTGTTGGTAGGGATAACGACCACATCTAGTTTATAAATATCCCAAAGCTCACCTGCTTCTGTTTCTGCAGTTCCCGTCATGCCTGCAAGCTTGTGGTACATTCTAAAGTAGTTCTGAAGAGTAATAGTAGCGTAGGTTTGCGTGGCGTCTTCTACTTTAACATTTTCTTTCGCTTCGATCGCTTGATGCAAGCCATCAGAATATCTTCTGCCATCTAATACACGACCTGTTTGTTCGTCTACAATTTTAACTTTGCCGTCTACAATGATGTATTCAGTATCTCGTTCAAACAAAGTATAAGCCTTCAGCAACTGATTGATACTGTGGATACGTTGCGCTTTGGCAGTATAGTCTCTTATTAATTCTTCTTTTTCCTGAAACCGTTCTTCACTGGAAATGGATTCATTCTTTTGGATTTTATCCAACTCAATACCTATCTCCGGTAGAATAAAAAACTTTGTATCCTCACCTTCACCTGTAATCAGGTCAAGTCCCTTGTCTGTAAGGTCGATGGTGTTATCTCTTTCATCAATAGTGAAGAAGAGGGGCTTATCTGCCTCAGGCATCATCTTCTTATTGTCCTGAAGGTAGAAGTTCTCAGTTTTTTGAAGTATGTTTCTAGAGCCTGTTTCACTGAGGAATTTTATAACAGGTTTGTGTTTTGGCATACCACGGAATGCGCGGAATAGGGCAAGGCCTCCATCTTTGTCATTACCTTCTGCAATGGCTTTTTTGGCCTCGTTTAAAAGTTGGGTCACTAATTTTTTCTGAGCTTCTACAATCTTATTAACACGAGGTTTTAAATCATAAAATTCATGTTCATCTCCTTTAGGGATAGGGCCAGAAATAATTAGGGGTGTTCTTGCTTCATCTACAAGCACACTGTCCACCTCATCCACCATGGCATAGTGATGACCTCTTCTCTGTACGAGCTCTTCTGGATCGCGCGCCATATTATCACGCAGATAGTCAAAACCAAATTCATTATTGGTTCCATAAGTAATATCCGCTTCGTAGGCCTTTCTCCTTTCGGTGGAGTTGGGTTGATATTTATCAATACAGTCTACAGTTAGCCCATGGAACTGAAACAATGGCGCCATCCATTCGCTGTCGCGCTGGGCCAGGTAATTGTTTACGGTTACAATATGAACTCCTCTTTTGGCAAGCGCATTCAGAAAGGTGGGGAAGGTAGCCACCAAAGTTTTCCCTTCACCTGTAGCCATCTCAGCAATCTTACCCTGGTGAAGTACGATGCCTCCAATGATTTGAACATCGTAATGTAGCATATCCCATTTGATGACATTGCCTGCGGCCGTCCAATGGTTTTTCCATATTGCTTTTTCTCCCTCAATTTTAACGTTTTCATGAGTGGATGCCATTACCCTGTCAAAATCCTGGGCTGTAACTTTCAGCTCCTCGTTTTCCTTGAAGCGTCTTGCGGTTTCTTTTACAATGGCAAAGGTTTGAGGAAGTACTTCCAGTAAAATAACCTCCAGCTCAGTATTTCTTTCTTTTTCAATTCGATCAATGTCAGCGAAAATGGATTCTTTTTCGTTGAGGTCAAGTTCAGGGTGATCGACTATTCGTTGGTGTAATTCAGCAAGCTTATCGTCAATGTGTTTTAATTTTTGATCGATATGAGCCTGAATCTCTTGGGTTCTACCACGTAGCTCGTCATTTGAAATGGACAGTAGTTTCTCGCCTTCAGCCTTGGTAAGCTCTACCAATGGCATGGTGCTTTTGACGTCTTTTTGAGATTTTGAGCCTAAGATCTTGGCAATAAATTTCAGCATAGAAAAAAAGATAAATAAACATCCTGGATGGAGAGGGCATCAAAAGTGCCAAACCACCATCAAAAGGAGTGCAAAGTTAAGGATTTCAGGGGTGCAATTATAGTTCCAAGTCGCCTTCGAATACCATTTTGGCAGGCCCAATAAGGAAAATATCGACAAAAGTGGCTGAGATATTGCCACTCGCTGCCAAACCGGTATCGGGAGTGCCCGCTTTGAATTCTACAGCCAAATTTCCTCCTTTTACTTTTACCAAAATAGGGGAAGAATAGCCTGTAAGTGAGGCAGCGATTGCTGCGGCCGTCACGCCCGTTCCACAGGAGAGCGTTTCGTCCTCCACGCCCCGCTCATAGGTTCTTACAGCTATAGTGTTATTAGGAAGTAATTCAACAAAATTGGCATTTGTGCCGCTAGGCTTAAAAATGTCACTGTTTCTGACTTTTCGCCCGTTTTCCACCACATTCAGTTCGTCAAGGCCTTTGACAAACCTGACGTAATGAGGGGATCCAGTATCTATAAAAAAGGCATCGTTTAGCTTTTTGATGCCACTGACATCACTCATTTTTAAGCGAATGGTTTGATCTTCCAAAATAGAAGCCTGATGCAAGCCATCAAATGCATTGAAGGAGGTGTTTTTTTTGATGATGCCTAAAGAGGAAGCAAACTCCACAGCCGAACGGCAGCCATTGCCACATAGGCTTTGAGAGCCATCACTATTGTAATAGATCATGTTAAAATCGGCCCCGTCAACATCTTCAAGTAAAATAAGTCCATCGGCCCCAACGCCAAACCTGCGATCGCAAACTTTTTTGATTTCATCCTTTGAAAAGGATTTTTTTGTAGAGCGGTTGTCGATTAAAACAAAGTCATTGCCAGTGGCCTGATATTTATGAAAGTGAATTTGCATGATTGAGCTTACTTCACTTCTTCGTAGTCTACGTATTCACCACCTTTTATGTCTGTTTTATTCTTACTTTTTGCGGAAGCACCGTTGACATTTACATTGCCATCTTGAGGTCTCTGGTATGATCGTCTTTGGGAAGAAGATGCACCCATCCCAAAAAAGAATCTGCCAAATTTTGACAGCACGTAGATCGCAATCGCTATAATTAATAAGAGTTTCAGCATTTTCTCTCCTTCTGTATGATATTAAAACTGATAATCAAAGGTAATGGTTTCAGGGGAAAAAGTGTTTTTTCGCTAAAACCTTATAATTTGGCTCATGCTTTAATGTTGAACCTGTGCAGATAAGTTTAAGTCAAACTGAGAAACCTATAAAATCTGTTCCAGCCAAATGGGTTTGGTGGGCGTGGCCATTGCTCCTTACATTTTTGGTTTCTATTTCTTATGGTTCTTATTACTTAAGAAATTTTACTGATTCAGTCCTACTTTATCTCCCCACTCCTTTTGCCATTATTTTACTGTATTGGTATGGGCCAAGAATGCTTCCCATAATTTTTATCAATGAGATTGTCACCCTTGTTCTTTGGGGTGCTTCCGGTAGTTGGATAAGAATTGCTTTGATCGCGTTCCACGCACCTATAATGACCTATGCTTCCTGGTTTTTTTATAAGCGAACCAATAATGAGGGGCTGAAGGACATGCTGAGTTCAACTGATTCCTTTATCCGGTTTGTACTTCTGGGGGTTTTTGTGCCCGTGTTGATCAACTCATTATTTACTTACCACTATACATTTGTTAACAATGACTTTTATGTAGTCTCTCTTATCTTTCTTGCTGACTTTCTAACCATTATTACTATTGCTACGCCTTTGCTTTATTTCTTTGCTCCAAAAGAAGACAGCTTTACGTTCACTATTGCTAAGCCATTTGCCACCATGTCACTTGAGCAACGTAGCCCCAAGGCGATCCAGTTTTGGTTAATTGTAATTGGGTTTGTGGCTATGATTTTTTTCGTGGACTTCGATGCTTATTGGTATATCTATGGTGTGATTTCAATTATTGTGGCTATTCAAAGAGGGTTTGCTACTGTCATTTTAATCAACTGCATTATTTTTGTCCTTAACTACATTCTTCCGGTACTTGATTTTGCAGATATTTTTTTAGCTTCAAAAGGATCAACTAAATCAGTAAGTATACATCTGGGTATGTTGGCCATGATTACATCCTCCTCCCTGATTGGCCGAGTGATATCAGACCTGTGGAAGATTGAGTATAAGTTGACGGAGCAAAAAAAGGAATTGGAGAATGCCAACAGTCAATTGACAAAAACCAATTCAGAGCTTGATCGCTTTGTTTATAGCTTGTCACATGATATTAGCGCCCCGCTCAAATCAATTAAGGGGCTGGTAAACCTAAGTAGGATTGAAAATTCGCCTGAGCATAGTGCACTTTATTTGTCTAAGATTGATACAAGCATTAACAAGCTGGAATCATTCATTGCAGAGGTATTAGATTATTCAAGAACGAACAGAAAAGAGCTGTTATCTGAAAAAATTCACCTTGACTCTGTAGTGCTGGAGTTGATTGAGGATTTTAAATACCTGGAAAATTTTCAAAAAATAGAATTCAAATATGATTTTGCTTCTCAGTATGTAATGTCCGACAAGTTTCTCTTAAAGGTTATTTTGAGTAACTTAATCTCTAATGCCATTAAGTATCAAAAGGTGGACGAGGGACACAAGCCTTTTATTAGTATATCTTCCAGTGAAGAAAGCTTATTCACCAAAATAAAAATTGAGGATAACGGGGAAGGAATTGCTCCTCAATCCCAAGAGAGGATATTTGAAATGTTTTATCGCGGCTCAAGCAACTCCACAGGTTCCGGCCTTGGACTTTATATTCTAAAGGAGGCAATCGAGAAACTTAATGGAAAGATAGAAATGACCTCAGAGTTAGAAAAGGGTTCCTCTTTTGTTATTTCAATCCCATCATCTACTCAGGTATAGATTCCTTTCAGCGTAGATGTTTAAGAAATAATCATCCAGCAAGTCATCAATAAAGTAAATGGCCTCGCCTGTTGACTTCATCTCTGGTCCCAGTTCTTTGTTTACCTCAGGAAATTTATTGTAAGAGAATACAGGAACTTTGATAGCGTAGCCCTTCTTTGTCGGATTGAAATCAAAGTCAGTAACTTTCCTTTCGCCAAGCATGATTTTAGTGGCGTAGTTTACATAAGGCTCATCATATGCTTTACAAATGAATGGAACTGTTCTTGACGCTCGTGGGTTAGCTTCAATCACATATACCTTATCGTCCTTGATGGCATACTGTATGTTGATAAGGCCTACTGTTTTTAGAGCAACAGCAATTTTCTGGGTATAATTTTCAATTTGTTTAATAACAAAGTCGCCAAGATTATAAGGAGGTAAAACTGCGTAAGAATCCCCAGAGTGAATTCCAGCAGGTTCAATATGCTGCATGATACCAATGATGTATACATTTTCTCCATCGCACAATGCATCGGCCTCAGCTTCAATGGCTCCATCAAGGAAGTGATCCAATAAAACTTTATTTTCCGGAAGGTGTTTCCAGATATCAAGAATGTGAGTTTCTAATTCTTTTTCATTGATCACAATCTTCATACTTTGACCACCCAATACATAAGATGGTCTTACCAATAAGGGAAAACCAATTCCTTTTGAAACCTCTAAAGCTTCATCCGCATCGGTAGCCACCCCAAAATCAGGGTAAGGGATGTTCATCTCTTTCAACAAAGAAGAAAAACTTCCGCGATCCTCAGCTAAATCCAAAGCTTCAAAGGAAGTGCCTAGTACTTTAATCCCGTACTTGTGAAGTTTTTCAGCAAGTTTCAGTGCTGTTTGCCCGCCTAACTGGACAATTACCCCTTCAGGCTTTTCATGCTCAATGATATCGTAGATGTGTTCCCAGAAAACAGGCTCGAAATAAAGTTTGTCTGCAATATCAAAGTCGGTAGAAACAGTTTCAGGATTGCAATTGATCATAATGGTTTCGTAGCCACATTCTTTAGCTGCCAATACACCATGCACACAGGAGTAGTCAAACTCTATACCCTGACCGATACGATTTGGCCCTGAGCCTAATATAATTACCTTCTTTCTGTTAGATGAAACCGACTCGTTCTCTTCATCAAATGATGAGTAGTAGTAGGGTGTTTGCGCTTCAAATTCCGCAGCACAAGTATCAACGAGTTTATACACCCTATTGATTTTCATTTCCTTGCGCTTCTTGTGTACTTCACTCTCTAGGCAACGAAGCAGGTGTGCTATCTGCCTGTCCGCATACCCTTTCTCTTTTGCAGTACGCATGAGTGATGCTGGAAGTGTATCAATCTCATAATTTTCAATCTCTTTTTCCAGCTCTATTAGCTCTTCGATTTGTTGTAAGAACCATTTATCAATTTTGGTAAGAGATAAAATAGTTTTCATTGAGATGCCCAGTTTCATGGCATCATAGATATGAAACAGTCTGTTCCAACTTGGGTTCTCCAGGCTGTAAAGTAATTCTTCCTGCTTGGTGAGCTCTTTGCCATCAGCTCCAAGTCCATTTCTTCTTATCTCTAAAGATTGACAAGCTTTTTGAAGTGCTTCTTGGAAATTGCGACCAATACCCATCACTTCTCCTACGGATTTCATCTGTAAGCCTAACCTTCTGTCTGCCCCTGGAAATTTATCAAAATTCCATCGTGGAATTTTTACAATAACGTAGTCAAGGGTAGGCTCAAAATAAGCAGTGGTACTTCCTGTAATTGCGTTGCTGAGTTCGTCTAGATTATACCCGATAGCAAGTTTGGCTGCGATTTTAGCAATGGGATATCCAGTTGCCTTTGAAGCCAATGCCGATGATCGAGAAACTCTTGGGTTGATTTCAATGCCAATGATGTCGTCATTATCTGGGTTGACAGAGAACTGCACATTACAGCCACCTGCGAACTGGCCAATGCCATTCATCATTTTAATGGCCAGGTCACGCATGTTTTGATACACGGTGTCAGGAAGCGTCATGGCCGGGGCGACTGTAATGCTATCTCCAGTATGGATACCCATCGGATCAAAATTCTCAATAGAGCATATGATAATAATGTTGCCGACTCCATCTCTGAGCAGCTCTAACTCATATTCTTTCCATCCCAAAATGCTTTGCTCCACCAATACCTCATGTATGGGAGAAGCATGTAATCCCCGGTTTAGTGCAGCATCAAAATCTTCAGCTTTTTTCACAAAGCCCCCGCCAGACCCTCCAAGCGTGTAGGAT
>JBATLM010000178.1:0-2436 GCA_049289315.1 Cyclobacteriaceae bacterium | reverse complement strand
GTCACCATACTGAAAGGAGAATTAAAATGCCAACAATAAGTCCTACGGCCGAATAGTAATAATGTTTGTAAATCGGCTTCTTGTCAAGTTGCGAAAAGAAACCAAGTAACAAATTAAGAATCAAGAGTATGAAAAAAACTAACAATGAAATGATAATCGTTTTGTCACTGTCAGAATTATACTCGAATCGAGCGATTAAAAACAACAATATAGAATTGACAGCATAAATTAACTTTTCCATTTATTCTAATGTTGACAACTTTGTCCAACCGCTTGCCCATAACGCCTATGTATGTGGTCGTGTGCCACCTTTCATAAGTCAATACCAAAATAGCGCTTTTTGTGTTTCCCTCCAAGATCAGAAAAACTTAGCGAAGAACTTATAGCAATCCTAGATGCCGAATCTGCTTGAGGCCAGATGAAAGAACCTCTGGCAAGTCATTAAGAAATAAGCTATCTTGAAAAACACAAAAAGCAGCGGGCAAGTAGCACACACTTTTAGATACGCAGTGAAGCACATGACACATACATGATGTTGTGGGGCGTTTTAATAAATCGACTGTTTTAGAGTATCTATAGAAATGGAGCAATTTTCTCCGTTGTCATCACAATCTGATATTTCAATCCAAGAAATAAGCTGAAGGTCCTGAGTTATAATACCGCGGGTGATTCTATTGTAATACAAATCTGAGACACAATCACTCAATTCAAACAGGCTAGTGTTCCCATATTTATTACCAGAAAGATCATAAATCTCAACTATTGGAATAATTCTGTCCGCTGGATAGGTATAGATGAAACCTACTTCATCATCATCTTGGAATAGAATCCCAAGAATTCCTGCTCCCTCTGGTTTGTACTTTTTTACTACATTATTTTCATAGTTAATTGAAGGCCAAACCAATCCGCTGTCACAAGAAAATTCAAAGGGTAAATTGATAGAAGGAATTCTGTTTATGTAATCAGCGAAGGTTATTAGGTCAAAATCTACATTTGATAAGGAGTCAACGTCTACTTTAACACTAGTTTGATCAGGGTCGAGCAATTCAGTTTGTAAAGTATTATTAGTCCCTTTCTTACAAGAAGCTGAAATAAATAAACCAAAAGCTATTAATAAGAAGTTTAGTCTCATTTTAATGCCCCACAACATTTGGGTAACTGCAACGGAGTTGCAGTTATATACCTTTTGCCGTGATACAATCTAGTGGATTTTCTATTCCTGTAAAAGTGGTTACAGCCACATGCGCGTAAATTTCAGTGGTCCTGCTGCTGTTATGCCCTAGCAAGGTTTGGATGTACCGCAGATCGGTGCCTCGCTCCAACAAATGGGTGGCAAAACTATGACGCAATGTGTGTGGAGTTACTTTTTTTCTGATTTTTGCATTCCTAGCGGCCCTGCCAACTATCTGACGGACACTGCTACCACTATAAGGCATTCCTGGTAATCCTTCAAAAAGGTATACCCTAGGTTTCCAGGTGGCATAATATTTTCTAAGATCTTGAAGAATTGCTTTGCTCAGCAAGGTATAGCGGTCTTTTTTGCCTTTACCCTGGTCCACCCTTACTAGCATTCTTTCGCTGTCTATATCCTTTATTTTAAGGTTCAGTAATTCGCTTCTGCGAATCCCAGCAGAGTAGAGCATTGACACAATGCACTTGTGCTTGATATTTGGCGTCTCGCTGATCATTCTTTGCACTTCAGCCTGTGCTAACACTGTTGGCAACCGCTCTTTTTTAATAGGTCTTTCTACGCTGTAGAAACGATTCGGCATACCTGCCACCACCTCATAGTAAAACTTGATAGCATTAATCGATTGATTAAGGTATGAATCAGACATGCCCGTTTGTGCCAGTTGCTGAATATAGAGTCGTATCTCAATTTCTCCCAGCAACATGGGGTCTTCTATTTCCTTATGGTGATTAAGAAACCTTTCGAATAGCTGGATGTAGACATGTGCTGTATTGGGCGAGTATTTGCGAAGCTCCAACTTTGCCATATAAGCTTCCGGGCACCTGCGGTAATTCGGTGGCAATTTGCGTTTGCGATAATGGTCCACACAAAGGGTTTCATTACCATCGTTTACGGGTCTGTTAGGATAAAAGTGAGTGCAATTGATCCACGCAACGCCCCTGAACTTATCAAAGATTAGTTGAAGGTTGTTGGGGTTGTTGTTAATGTAGGCCATATCATATTGATCACTCCACTTTGTATTGGGCAGCTCCTTGAGTAAGGATTGAATAACCTTATTGGGGTAAAACTTAATACCAATCATCTTTTTGTTGTCCAGCAACAAATGCTTGAGCGTAATTTGGGGTTTTTGGTCAGCCATAATGCAAAACCAAGTAGATTATGGGCCACTACCAAAAAGAAGTGTGGATTTATCCGTATAATTATCCGTATAATTCCACGGTTAGATACGGCCGGGGGGTTATTCC
>JBATLM010000177.1:0-6526 GCA_049289315.1 Cyclobacteriaceae bacterium | reverse complement strand
CGCGGGTTGGCAGTCTCTTCCCGGTACGAATATAAAAAGGAACCCCGCCCCATCGCCAGTTATCTATATAAAATTTTAAAGCTGCATAAGTTTCTGTTATTGATTCATGATTTACGTTCTCTTCTTCTCTGTATCCTTTTACTTCTTCACCCTTAATTTTAGAAGAGATATATTGACCCCTTATTGCAATTTTTCCCACATCTTCTTTTTTTATGGGGCGGAATGACTGAAATACTTTTAATATTTCATTGCGTATTGCAATTGGTTCTAGTGATGACGGCGATTCCATTGCTGTTAAACCTACAACTTGAAGTAAGTGGTTCTGTACCATATCACGCAAAGCTCCGGAAGACTCATAATAACCGCCGCGTTTTTCTACACCAATACTTTCTGCTGAAGTTATTTCTACGTGATTAATATAATTCCTATTCCAAAGCGGTTCGAATATTCCGTTAGAAAATCTTGTCACTAAAAGATTCTGTACAGTTTCTTTCCCAAGGTAATGATCAATCCTGAACAATTGCTCTTCGCTCCATTCTTTGAGCAATTCGTCTTTTAATTTTAGAGCAGATTGTAGGTCATAGCCAAAGGGCTTTTCAATAATTAATCTTTTCCAACCATCACCCTGTTTATTCAATCCAACTGCTGCAAGATTTTGAGGTATAATGCCATATAAACTCGGTGGTGTTGATAAATAAAAAATTATATTCCCGCCCATAGAGTTACCTTTTCTAAGTTCAGTTATCTTCCCCTCAAGTTTTTTGAAAGATTCCTTATCATTAAAATCTATAGTGGTATAAAAAATTTTTTTGATAAATTCATTAATTTTGGAACTATCATCAATTTCTTTAAACTCATTTATAGCTGATTTCATTTTGTTTCTAAATTTATCATCACTAAAATCTGTTCTTGAAACACCAAGCATAACAAATTTATCCGGCAACATATTCTGAACATAAAGAGAGTATATTGCCGGCACTAATTTTCGTTGTGTAAGATCTCCCGAGGCACCAAAGATTACAAAGATGTGATTGTCATTATTATTCATAGTTGGTCTCACTTTTTTGTTTTTACAGCATGTCCGCCAAATTGATTCCTTAATGCTGCCAATACTTTCATTGCAAATGATTCATCCTGACGTGATTGAAATCTAGTATATAATGAAGAAGTTATCACGTGTGCAGGTACTTCAAAATCCATCGCTGTTTGAACTGTCCATCTTCCTTCTCCGCTATCTTGAACATAATCCTTAAGATGTTCCAACTTCGGATCATCCCTAAAAGCATTTACTGCTAATTCCAGAAGCCAGCTTCTTATTACACTTCCGTATCGCCATGCCTCTGCGACTTTAGTTAAATTAATATTGTAAGGGGATTTTTCAAGTATTTCAAACCCCTCGGCGTAAGATTGCATCATCCCATATTCAATACCATTGTGCACCATCTTAACTAAGTGCCCAGTACCAGACTGACCGCAGTAAACATATCCATTTTCCGGAGCTAAACTTTTAAATATTGACTCTACATAAGTTGTTGCCTCTTTATCACCGCCATACATTAAACAGTATCCATTTTTTAATCCCCAAACACCACCGCTTGTTCCGCAATCTATATAATGAATTTCTTTCTCAGAAAGTTTTTGTGATCGCACCTGGGAATCTTTCCAGAAAGAATTTCCTCCATCAATAATTATATCGTTTGCCTTCAATAAGTTCTTTAGAACATCAATATTTTCATCAACAGGTTTTCCCGAGGGAACCATTAACCAGATTATTTTTCTTTCGGGAAGTTTTTTGACCAATTCCTCAATTGATGAAGCAGCAGTTGCACCCTTCTTTTCTATGTCTTTGATTGGTTCAATTTCTTTATTCCAAACAACTACTTTGTGACCATCAATCATTAAACGCTGCACCATATTAAAGCCCATTTTACCAAGACCTATAAATCCTATTTCCATATATTCTCCAATATTTTTTTACAAAATTAAATATTTTTAAACACTAATAATCTTTCAGATATATATAATAATAGATGTCCTACAGATGTAATTTTATGTTGCTATTAAATAAGAATAGCTAATGTTTTTAATAAAACAATATATGCTTTCAATCTAAAAAGTTAAAATCATTCAACTTCTTAGTTATCATTTTCTGAAACTACTTTAACAGAAAAATTCTTTCCTTCCCATCGATTCACATCAGACCACAAAAATGTAAACTGAATTTGTTCGTCGGGATTTAATGATGTGGTTTCAAGATCTGCTTTATAAATATCTGCTCCAGTGTTTTCTGTTTCGGTATCTTTAAAAGATTTCCAATTATCACTGCTCCAACGAATTACTGCCGGGGCAAGCAATTCTATGCGCAAGATTTTACCTACAGAAATAGTACGGCATTTATGATTGAATCGCCAAATCGAAAAAGGCGAGCGGACATTTTTATTTAAATATCTTTCGGCAGATTGTTTTGGCATATCGAAAACGTAACCATCCTGCAAAGAGCGTGATAGTTTTACCTGCTCGGCATGGGCCCAGACCAAAGGCATTGCAGATCCGCTTGGACGTCCAAAAAATAATTCTCGTTCAGGAATATCTTTCGAATCCCATATTTGTTCTGGAATCAATCCGCTCTCATTGGCAAAAGCTTCCATAGAAACTAGTAATTTTTCAGCTTCATTAGACCGACCTGCGGCCAATTCGTAATGTGCTCTTTCACCTGTCATCAAAGGCCAGGCGCGACCAATGCCAGTCCCATCAAACGCAGATCCATCAGAATGTTCACCATAGCCATCATCATTATAACGATGCCATAATGGGCCTTTGGGCGTATCCACTTTTAATAATGCGTCTATAGCTTTTACAGTGTTCAGGATGCGTGGATCGTTAGCAGAACGCAAACCAAATCTTACAAGAGCTAATGCATCTGGACTTATGATTTGACTTGCCGGTTCCAGACTTTGACCAAGAGGACGATTCTTGATAGGTACAAACCCACTTAAAGGCGAAGAAGCATTTGAACTTTCCGGAGGTGCAATACGTACGTAGTAACCTTCAACACCAATGCGGCGTGCAAGATCTGTATTGATCACATACGTCCAATGCTCAATGTTTTCATTCCAACAATCCGCTGTTTCACGTAAATATATTGCAAGTGTGTTATCATTATTTTTTTCTGCAAAGTCTGCTGCAACCAAGAGTGCTGATATCGTCGCAGCAAGTGTAAATGGAGAATAACCAGGATCTTCTTCCCACCGATCCTGCAATGCAACCGGTCCATTATTAACAAGATATTTAGCGGCACTTCGAATCATAGGCCAGAGTTTTTTCATTTCCGCCTGATTTAAAACTTTTTCACGGTGTGCCAAATCGGTAATTAATATTGGGAAAGCTGTTTCATCAAGTTGTATTCCTCCCCAATACGGAGTTCCATCAATCCACATATTCTGAGACCAATGACCATCTTTCAATTGAGTAGATTGAAGATAATTTATAACACGCTTTACATCTTCATTTGCACCAAGAGCTAGTAATGCTCCAGCAGTCTCTGCAAGATCTCGTGGCCATATTAAATGATAGCCTCCCAGATCGTCATCACCTTTAGCGAAACCCCAGGGGAGCGAAAGACTTGCAACGACACCGCCGGGATGTTCTTTTGACTCACATGTGCGCATCACAATCGCTCCTATTGGATTTAGATTTTGAACATTAGAGCTTATCGTCTTAATATTTTTTAATGAAGCCTGCCATTCAACCCATTCCTGGATATAATTTTTCTGTGCAGAATCAAAACCATCTTTCAAACTATCAGCAGCAGCTTTAGCCGCTTCAGTTTTATTACTACCAAATCCTATTGCCAGCAGGAATTCACCATTATTCCCAAGAAAATCTATTTCTCCTGTCAAAGCAACATTTCCGTTCTCGGCACGATCATAAAGCCACGTCATTTTCTTATTTGTTTTCAAGTCCTGCCATCCATCCGATGTACCAACAAATCCAACCGATCGTTTCAACCAATTTGCAGAGCAAGCTAATGCAAGAGCATAACCATCTCGTTCAACAAAAAACATTTGTTGATCTTCATATTCTCCTAACGACGCTGTATTGTTACCTCCATGATTTGCCAGATGAGGAGCGAGTAATACATGCAATTGATAGTCGTTCATTTTTCCTTTCAAGGCAGTAAACTTTGTACGTTGCAGCAACACCGCTCGCTTTGGATCGGAAAGAATTTCTTTCTCGATGCGATAGCGTCCCTCGACACAGGTGTTAACCAATCTGTAAGCAGGTACTCCGTCAACCATATAATTTGTCTCGTGCAATGCATGTCGCTTTTCTTCTGAAAAATAATCATTACCATCAGTAACAATTAAACCCATATCGCGAGTACAAGCTTGATCTACTCGTGGGTAGTAGATTTCGTTAAGAATTCCGTGGCTTAAAGTGAACCAAATCCGACTGTTGCGATTCAATGCAGTCCCGATACCTGATTTAGCACTTGATGTCCAACGCGGTTCACTACCAGGCCAGCCCGGTGCATAATTAAAATTATTGTCCATTTATTTTCCTCAATATAATTTCTTCTTTGTAATCTTTACTTCCCCATAGCGCGGGGATGTTTGCCCGCTTTCCAGTGAGATTCAATATCTTCTAGACTTCGCCCTTTAGTCTCCGGAACATAGAACCAGGTAAATAACCAAGCTCCAATACCAACCAATCCGTAAATCCAAAAAGTTGATGACTTACCTGTTGCTTGTATTAGTGTCAAAAAGGTAAGTGCAACAAAAAGATTTGCACCCCAGTTAGCTGATGTTGCAACGCTCATTGCTACTCCACGTATCTTCAATGGGTAAATTTCTGAGATTAGCAGCCAGAACACCGGGCCGAGTCCGATAGCAAAAGCACCAACGTAAAGCATAAGACTAATTTCGGCTATCCATCCTAATGATCCTGAAAGTGAAGGCAATTGAAATGCAAGACCTAAAACACCAAGTCCGATAATCATCCCGGTCAAACCAATTAGTAACAATGGTCGTCGACCTACTCGATCTACAAGTAGAAGCGCAACAACTGTCATTGCAACGTTTACTACACCCACACCAATCGTAGCCAGAATGGAAGCCGAGGCTGATTTTGCTCCGGTAAATTCAAAAATCATAGGGGCATAATAGATAACCGTATTTATACCAGTGATTTGTTGTAATATTGCCAATCCTACTCCAACGATTAATGCAGGTCTTACTATCGGTGTGAAAAGGTCTCTCCACCCGCCACTCTGGACTGCAAGACTGCTCTGGATATCCTTAAGTTCTGTACCGACATCTTTTGTTCTTCGAATACGTTCAAGCACAGTTCGAGCAGAGTCAATTAAATTTTTGCTCATTAACCAGCGAGGACTTTCTGGTAACCAGAACATTCCTACAGCAAGTATAGCGGCAGGAACAGCTGCTAAGCCAAACATCCATCGCCATCCCTGGATATCAACCAACGCATAATCTACTAAGTATGATATAACGATTCCGCTCGTTAATGCAACCTGGTTTATAGAAACAAGTCGTCCACGTATTTTAACAGGTGAAACTTCTGAGATATACAATGGAGTAGTGAAAGAGGCAACTCCAATAGCAGCACCAACAATTATCCTTCCTGCAATAAGTAATGTGAATGTGGGTGACAATGCTGTTACAATTGCACCACCTACAAACAATGTAGCCGTTGCAATGATTACACGACGTCGCCCGAAACGATCCGCTAATATACCACCTGTCATTGCACCTATGAGAGCACCAATCAACACACAACTGACTACTATTTCCACTTGTAACTGCGTGAGAGAAAAATCTTTACTGATAAACAGAATCGCTCCTGAAATCACACCGGTATCATAACCGAACAACATTCCGCCAAGAGCTGAAATTGCTGCCGCGATATAGACGAAGCCAGATGAGTTATCTTCTTTAACGTTTGATAGTTTTACCAGGTCACTTTTTGAATTGTTCATAAATTATTTTCGTTAACCACCATGTGAGAAATCGGGATAATCTGTCATCCCTCCATCCACATACACAGTTCGACCAGTTATATAAGATGCAACATCAGAAACAAGAACAACAACCATTTGGGCAATATCTTCCGGCTCTCCCAATCGGTTAAGTGGAATTTTTTCTAACAGATCACTAAGAGAATTTGGATCACTCCAAACATTTTTATTAATCGGAGTTTTAATTGCACCGGGTCCAATTGACAATACACGTACTCCGTATGGAGCAGCTTCCTGAGCCAGCGTTTTAGTCATCATACCAATTGCAGCTTTACTGGCAGTATAAGCACTGTATCCAGACCAGGCTACGATTTCATGAACGGAGCTTACATTTAAAATTACACCGCTCTTTTGTGGAATCATACGCTTTAGTGCCTCACGTGAATTATAAAATGAGCCTAACAGATTAACCTCTATTACTTTTTGCCAGGCTGAAATTTCAGCTTCCCACGCAAATGCTCTGGCACCATCAATACCGGCACTGTTTATAAG
>JBATLM010000176.1:0-37574 GCA_049289315.1 Cyclobacteriaceae bacterium | reverse complement strand
CCCCTATTTTGATCATTCTAATTTTGATTAAACAAAGCGAATTGAATATGGCTACCCGCCAGCGCGTCCAATTGGATGGCTTTGGCAGAATACTTTTTGGCAAACAAACACATACTGTAAGTTGGCATTTCCATTAATCCCGAGTCCATCTTATGGGTGGAGACAGCGGTGTTCATCCCCAGCTCCTGCACTTTCTTTTCCCAGTATTGAACCAATTGTTTGTAGAACACACTATTGCTTCCTGCGTTTATTTCGGATATGTTATTCATAACATCCGCTTCCAAAAGATGCATTAATTTTTCTCTCTCCTTTCCAAGGTAAAGCCTGTAATCAATTTTCCTACCCAAATGAAATGTGAATGGTATAAGAAAAGTAAAGTTGTAATCATTTAACTGCCGAATAACTTCAAACCCAGGTTCCAATCCAAAGGCATCAGCCACACAAAGGGTAGCCACTTTATGATCTTTTCTTGGTTCGGACACGTACATTTTAATCTTATCAATTAACTCTTCCGGCTTCCCATTGAGCAACACAATGTTTTTTTCTTTAAAATATTTGTTCGTCCTGATCTTGAGCGCGCGCGATTGCTCTGTATCACTTTCACAAAGCACATATTTTGAAATAGGTAAGTCCTGCTGAAGGGCCATCAATGAAATGCCTGGAAAAATTTCCTTCCTAGCTCCAAGACAACACAAGCCATTTCGTGCATAGAGATCCACAAAAATAATCTCATCCACCTGACTGGATAGTGCGGTTACAAATGCATTCAAATATTGGCGGACCAATTCGATTTTATGCTTAACCCACGGTTCCGCGGTGGTAATGGCAAACCCATCATCGGTGATTTTCAGTACATCCGGAAGTGTTTTGTCCTTCAATTAATTGGGTTTCATCAAAGTTATACCGTTTTGATAAAATAGGAAAAGGAAGAAATTTTTATTCGAGAATTCTGAAAAATACTTAAGTATAAGCTAACCAGTAAGATCAGAAACAAGAGGTTAATCATTCGTTGAAGCTGACTACAAAAATGCACGTTTGTTTGCCATCAGTTATGTTGATTTCAATTTGCACACCCAGCCCTATCGGGTCTATATTGCAGATTGATTAGTGGAATGGATTACTTAAAGACGCTCAACGAGCCTCAATTAGAGGCAACAATTAATACAGAAGGACCGTGCATGATCATTGCGGGGGCAGGCTCAGGAAAGACCCGGGTGCTCACTTACCGCATCGCTCATCTTATTGATACCAAAGGAGTGGATCCATTCAGCATCATGGCGCTTACCTTCACCAATAAGGCCGCCAAGGAGATGCGTAATCGCATTGAAAGTGTAATTGGCACAGATGCCCGCAACATCTGGATGGGCACTTTTCACTCTGTTTTTGCCCGCATACTCAGGTCTGAGGCTCATCATCTTGGGTACCCGAATAGTTTTACCATTTACGATACAGATGACTCCAAGTCGCTCATTCGGGCTATTGTAAAAGAAATGGGACTTGATGAGACGCAATACAAAGCCAACGTTGTTTACAACAGAATAAGTGCTGCGAAGAACAGGCTGATCTCCTGGCAAGATTATGTCAACAACCCAGTATTGCTTGCGGATGATGCTTCCAATATGAGGCCCGAGGTGGGAAACATTTATCGCAATTATGGACAGCGGTGTTTCAAGTCCGGAGCAATGGATTTTGACGATCTCCTGTTTAACACCGACAGGCTCTTCAAAGAACACCTGGAGGTACTGAACAAATACCAACATAGATTGCGTTACTTTCTCGTAGACGAGTTTCAGGATACCAACCTTTGCCAGTACCATATTATAAAAAAACTGGCCGCTGTAAGTCAAAACATTTGTGTAGTGGGTGATGACGCCCAAAGCATATATGCATTTCGAGGGGCGGACATTTCTAATATCCTCAACTTTGAAAAGGACTACTCAGATCTGAAAATTATCAAGTTGGAGCAAAATTATCGGTCTACAAAAACCATTGTAGATGCCGCCAACTCTGTCATTGCCAAAAACAAGGCACAACTACCCAAGAATGTATGGACCTCTAATGAAGAAGGGAATCTAATCGGGCTGATCAAAGCAGTTTCTGATAATGAGGAAGGAAAGCTAGTAGCCACTTCGATTTTTGAAGAGAAGATGCAGCACCAATTGAAGTTCAGCGACTTCGTCATACTCTACCGAACCAACAGTCAATCGCGCGCACTCGAGGAGTCTTTGAGGCGCATGAACATCAAATACAAAATCATTGGCGGTCTTTCCTTTTATCAACGCAAAGAGATCAAAGATCTATTGGCTTACCTTCGCTTTACCATCAACCAACAAGATGAAGCTTCGTTTAGAAGGATTATTAACCTTCCGAAACGAGGTATTGGAGGCTCTACTGTGGATAAAATTATTGTTGGGGCCAACGACCACGCTATTTCCATCTGGGAGGTACTTCAAAATGCTACCAGTTTTTTAGGAGGAAGAGCTGTCAATACCATCGAAAATTTTGTGAACCTGATCAAACGGTTCGCCATCGAAGTAGAAACCAAGGATGCTTATGAGGCCGCTTCTGAAATTGCCAAATCTTCAGGCTTGCTTCGCGAATTGTATGAAGACAAAACAGTAGAAGGACTCAACCGCTATGAAAACGTTCAAGAGCTCCTTAATGCGATTAAGGAATACGTAGACGATCCAGAAAAAGAGGACAAAAGCCTTGCAGCATTTTTACAGGAAGTGTCTTTGGTGACGAGCCAGGATGATGACAAGGACAACGACCCTGAGAAAGTGACCTTAATGACCATCCATATGGCCAAGGGCCTAGAGTTTAAGTACGTCTACATCGTAGGCATGGAAGAGGACTTGTTCCCTTCCCAAATGATGCTTACCACACGATCTGAACTAGAGGAAGAAAGAAGATTATTTTATGTGGCCATTACACGGTCTCAGAAAAAACTCTTCCTCTCCTATGCCCTTACCAGATATCGATTTGGCCGGTTAAAAAACTGTGAACCTAGTCGCTTCCTGGATGACATAGACGCTAAATACATCAAAGTGAGTGCGCGGGTAGGTGGTCTGGAGTCAGCACCTAACCCCAACTACGCTAAAAGCTTTGTCAGCGGGCTAAAGAAGACCGTACGGTCTCAACCCACTGTAAAGTCATCTTATAAGCCATCAGCAGACTTTGCCCCCAGTGACACCTCCGGGCTCAAAGAAGGCATGAAGGTGGAGCACCCTAAGTTCGGGTTCGGAATGGTGACCGCTATGGACGAATCGGGCGCTAATCGAAAGGCAAAGATCACATTCACCGATTTTGGTGAAAAGACATTATTACTTAGCTTTGCTAAGCTCAAAATTCATGAGAATTAGTATCTACTGCTAATGCCCCTTTTGAGCTTTCCCCTGAGTGAACATGGTATTCCTACAATACTGTTCATTTAGCGACAATCGAGAAGCATCAAAAAAATTAGATTAGTTTTAAAGACGAAGAGAATTCCATAAGCATGATTGCAGAATATAATACCCAGCGCGAACATATTAAACTAAAAGAGTACGGTCGCAACGTACAGAAGTTGGTCAACTACATCAGGACTATACCCGACAAAGACAAGCGTACAGAAATGGCCACCACACTGATTGAACTCATCAAACAGCTGGCCCCTTCCGTAAAAGAAGCATTCGAAAACCCTCAGCGTATTTGGGACGACTTGTACATTATTGCCGATTTCAACTTTGACATCAATAGCCCTTACCCTGTTCCTGATCCAGAAACAGTTTTTAAGAAGCCTCAGCGAATGACTTATCCTCAAAGCAGGGTACGCTACAGACACTACGGTAAGAATATTGAAAAACTTATTGTAGAGGCATTGGCAAAGGAAGATGCCAAGGAAAAAGAAGATGCAGTCATTTATCTTGGCAAGCTCATGAAGACCTTTCATGGTAACTGGAACAAGGAGACCATCGATGATTCTGTGATCATTAAGGACATTGAAAAAATGTCGGACGGAAAATTAACCCTCAGTCTTGACAGAGTAAGGGAAGAGAACCTGTTTGAAAAACTATATCGCGAAAAGAAGAAACCGCGTAATCAAAACGACCGCCAACGCAACGACCGCAGAGGGGGACACGGAAAAAAACATCATCGTAGAAGAGACCAATGAGTTCATTCAGGATTCGCGGTGGCCTATCGCTAAAGGGAGATATCATTCCTCAGGGCGCAAAAAATGAAGCACTACAAATAATATGTGCCACACTCCTTACACAGGAGCCGATCACCATCTCCAATATTCCCAACATTCTTGATGTCAATAAGCTTATTGACCTAGTGAAAGATTTGGGATCATCGGTGGAAAAACTCTCTGATGATACTTATCGTTTTACTGCGAAATCCGTCCATGTAGATTTTTTAAAAACAGAAGAGTACAAAAAAAAGGCGGCTGCTCTTAGAGGCTCCATCATGTTATTGGGACCCATTCTGGCGAGATACGGAAAGGCAAGCATCCCCAAACCAGGCGGAGATAAAATAGGGCGCAGGCGACTTGACACTCACTTTCTTGGTTTCCAAAATTTAGGTGCCAAGTTCAATTACAATCCTGACGAAAACCTTTATCAAATAGACGCTTCTCAATTAAAGGGAAGTTATATGCTACTGGATGAAGCATCGGTGACAGGTACTGCCAATATTGTGATGGCAGCAGTGCTGGCAAAGGGAGAAACAACCATTTACAACGCTGCTTGCGAGCCCTACCTACAGCAGTTATGTAAGATGTTGAACCAGATGGGTGCAAAAATATCTGGTATTGGCTCCAACCTTCTCACCATACAGGGAGTGGACAAACTATCAGGAACAGAACACAGGCTACTTCCTGACATGATTGAAATTGGAAGTTTCATAGGTCTTGCCGCCATGACACGTTCGGAGATTACAGTTAAGAATTGCCGTGTGGATATGCTGGGATTGATTCCTGAGACCTTCAAGAGGCTTGGAATAAAATTAGAGATTAAGGGAGATGACATTTACATTCCGGTACACGAGGAATATGAAATAGAAACTTTCATTGATGGTTCCATCTTAAACATTGCCGATGCACCATGGCCTGGTTTAACACCAGATTTGCTAAGTGTCATTCTGGTCATCTGTACGCAAGCCAAAGGAACAGTACTCATTCATCAGAAAATGTTTGAGAGCAGGCTTTTCTTTGTTGATAAACTCATTGACATGGGCGCTCAGATTATATTGTGTGATCCACACCGTGCTACAGTCATAGGCTTGAACAGGAAACAATCCCTTCGTGGCATTAGCATGTCATCTCCAGACATCAGGGCTGGAGTAGCATTGCTTATAGCTGCCCTATCTGCTCAAGGTGAGAGCGTAATTTCCAATATCGATCAGATTGATCGCGGTTATCAGGATATTGAAGGAAGATTGAAAAAGTTGGGAGCTCAGATTGAGCGAATAAAGTAACCCAGCTATACTTCTATTTCCAAGCTCACCGGACAGTGATCCGAACCTTCATATTCATTGTGAATGGCAGCATCTTTAGCTGCTGGTAAAATCCGTTCGCTGATCATAAAGTAATCGATGCGCCACCCTATATTCTTAGCCCGACCATTGGTTACATAATTCCAATACGAATATTTTTCTTCTTTGGGATGAAAGTGTCTGAAGGTGTCAACAAAACCTTCATCAACGAAACGCTGAAAGCCGTCTATCTCACGTTGGGTATATCCTGCTGACTTGTTATAGTTTTCTTTGGCTCTTGCTATGTCTATTTCATGGTGGGCTACATTTAAGTCTCCGCAAACCAAAACAGGCTTGCGCTTATTCAGCCAAAGAATATATTTCAAAAAAGCCTGATCCCATGTTTCTCTATAGTCCAAACGTTTAAGTCCCTGGCCAGCATTGGGCGTATACACTGTTACAATAAAATATTGATTGAACTCGGCTGTAATTACTCTCCCCTCCTGATCGTGTTCTTCCATACCCAGATCATACGTCACCTGAACAGGCTCTTCTTTTGTAAGGATAGCTGTGCCCGAGTAACCTTTTCTGGCCTTTGATGAATTGGTATAAATTTTATATTCGTCCATCACTTCCAATGTTGCCTTAGCCTCTTCTGCACTGGCCTTCGTCTCTTGCAAGCACAAAATATCAGGCCCCAGCTCCCGCATATTTTTTACAAAATCTTTCTTAATGGTAGCTCTTATACCGTTTACGTTCCAGGATGCAAATTTTTTAATGGCCATTTACTTTAATTACTAATGATTCAACTTGAGATCCCTAAAAATAGTGGTTCTGACTGTCTGAAAAAGCTTTGATAAGAATAACTTTACCTAATGGATAATTTCCGCACCGTTCTTAACAATTCACCCTCTTCCTTTAGCATAGGACTGCGTGATGGGTGTTTTACTATGGGATCGTGCTTTGCCGACAACCTTGGGCTATTACTTCAAAAACACAAGTTCGAAGTATTGGTTAACCCGTTTGGCACCACTTACAACCCTATTTCTATTCATAAGGCATTGAACTACGCCATTCAAAATGAATTGCCTTCTACTGACACCTTTGGAGAACTCAACGAAACCTATTTCAATTTCGATTTTCACTCTTCCTTTTCAGCACTGGACATCAACAACTTACAGCGCAACATTGGGAATGCTATTTCCAAAAGTCATTCTTCTATAGAGTCAGCGACAACATTACTCATCACCTATGGTACTTCCTGGGTATATGAGCGTAAAGACAATGGAGAGATTGTATCTAATTGTCATAAGGTTCCATCTGCACAATTCAACAAACAGCTACTTACTCAAAAGAAGATTTTGGAGTCATTCAAAATTTTCTATCAGCAATTAATGGTTGTTAATCCGAATATCAGAATTATTCTTACGTTGAGCCCTGTCCGCCACATCAAGGATTCTCTTGAATTAAATGCAGTTAGTAAATCTATACTTAGACTATCCTGTCATACCCTAAGTGAGCTATATCCACAGGTAGAATATTTTCCAGCCTATGAAATTGTGCTAGATGACCTGAGGGATTACCGCTTCTATGACCGAGATTTATTACACCCCTCAGGTGAGGCCATCGATTACATCTGGCGTATTTTTGGAGAAAGGTATTTCACCAAGGATACAGCCGATTTTATAAAACAATGGGATGAGATAATAAAAGCGTTGACACATCGTCCTTACCATCCTACATCGGCCATGCACCAAAAGTTTCTTTCCCACCTATTATCAAAATTGGAAGGACTTAAACAAACTATAAATGTTGATAAAGAGATAAGCCAGGTAAAAAGTCAGCTTAAGTATTGACCTTGTCATCCGCTTATGAAAATATTCAAAGCAGTTCTAATTATCATCGCCCTAAACGCAGGATGTAGTATGCAAAATGACGACAAAAAAACCAATCGATTAATTAATGCCACGAGTCCCTATTTGCTTCAGCATGCTTACAATCCTGTAGACTGGTACGAGTGGGGTGAGGAAGCGCTGGCAAAAGCAAAAAAAGAAGACAAACCAATTTTGGTAAGCATTGGTTATTCCTCCTGTCATTGGTGTCATGTGATGGAGCATGAATCTTTTGAAGACAAAGATATTGCTGCCATCATGAATGAAAATTTCGTAAGTATAAAGGTAGATCGTGAAGAGCGACCAGACATTGACCAAATCTATATGGATGCCGTACAGGCCATGGGTATCAATGGTGGTTGGCCTTTAAATGTGTTTATCACTCCCGACCAGAAACCTTTTTATGGAGGCACTTACTTTCCTCCTGCCAACTGGTCGCAGTTGTTATTGCAAATTTCAAAAGTTTACAAAGAGAAGCGTGATGACATCAACAAATCAGCTGATGAACTCGCCAGGAAATTAGCGGCTAGCGATATTGATCGATTCAAGCAATCGGATAAAAACCCTGAATTCACCACTGAGGGTATGACTACGATGTACACTGCATTGGAGTCTAAATTTGATGACACCTGGGGTGGTGTTGATAAAGCACCGAAATTTGTAATGCCTACTCAATGGCTTTTCCTGCTTCGGCATTATAATAAAACAGAGGATCAACGGGCCTTGGAAATGGTGGAACTCACCTTAAAGAAAATGGCCATGGGTGGGTTATACGATCAAGTAGGTGGCGGATTTGCTCGGTATTCCGTGGATGGCCGATGGTTTGCGCCTCACTTCGAAAAAATGCTTTATGACAATGCGCAATTACTTAGTCTGTATTCAGAAGCTTACAGCATTACTCATGATGATTTCTACAAACGAATAGTTTATGAAACAGTAGATTGGCTCAAAAGAGAAATGACTGGCGCTGATGGTGGATTTTATTCCGCTTTGGATGCCGATAGTGAAGGCGAGGAAGGTAAGTATTATGTATGGACTAAAAAGGAATTGCAGAGTGCCACACAAAATCAACCGGCATGGCTTTCTGATTACTACTCACTAGCTGATAGTGGTAATTGGGAGCATGGCAACAATATTCTGTTTATTGATAAGTGGGAGAATGATTTCATCAAAGAGCACCAACTTACTAAAGAGCAACTTCACTCAGAACTGAGCCTTGCCAAAGAAAAACTTTTGAAAGTACGGGATGAGAGAATAAGACCTGGCTTAGATGACAAGGTATTAACAGGATGGAATGCCATGACTATTAAAGGACTTCTCGATGCCTATTCGGCTTTTGGAGATGAAGCTTTTTTGGAGTTAGCCATTAATAATATTCACTTCCTTGAAAAGAATTTGGTGGATGGAAAAGTTTATCGCTCATTCAAAGGCAAGCGATCACCAGTTGAAGGATTCCTGGAAGACTATGCATTCCTCATACAAGCTTACATTGCACTCTACCAAAGTACATTCGATGAATCCTGGTTGGCAAAGGCAAATGAATGGACAGTCTATACACAAACACACTTTTATGATGCCGAAGAGGGTTATTTTCACTTTTCAGGAAATACTGCTGAAAAATTGATCGCGCGCAAAAAAGAAATATTCGACAATGTAATTCCTTCTTCTAACGGGGTAATGGCTCGAAACCTCTATCACCTGGGAATCCTGCTTGACAACACAGCATATCAATCCCAAGCTCAAAAGATGCTTTCGCAGATCAACGACCTCGTTGTTGGAGAACCAGCCTACATGTCACATTGGGGAATACTCTATTCAGAGATGGTTTCTCCCATGGCGGAGGTTGTTGTGGTAAGCCCTCAACTAAAATTAGTGGCAAAAGAATTACGGAAAAACTATCTTCCCTTCAGCTTACTAATGGGGACAGCCTCACAAAGTGAGCTCCCTCTTATAGCAGAAAAAGTTAACCCGAAAGGTAAAGAAGCCACGATTTATGTTTGCTTCAACAAAACCTGTAAGCTACCCGTGCACACGGTACAACAAGCCTTGGAACAAATCTCGGCCTACCAAAAACCATAAAATCACTAAAATAGGCCAAAGGAAGTCCGTCATACCCCTTGATAGGGGATTTTATATTAGTTATATTTAACTTGTTACAAACCCAACCTTTCATGGACAAAACAACCTACTTAGCAGAATGGGATCACTACATGGTTTTAGGAAGTGAGATTTTTATAGGCATTGGCCTACTCATCTTCTTATTTTATGAATTCAAATTGGTTCAGATAAAAGACCCCAAGGAAAAATATGATTACGCAAGTACTCATGAGATTCGGTACTTGTGGTTTGCATTCTTAGCGATGGTAATTGCTGCGTGCATATTTCTGAATTCTGTAGCAACAGAAGTAGTAGCCTCACGGTATACTTGGTTAATTTACGTAAGGTTGATCTCAACCGGAATCCTTGGAATAATCGCCTACCTTTTTACCAATAGCGTAATCAATGTTTACTATCCCCGCTTTCTGATGAAGCGTTTGGATCGAATCAGAAACAAACCTCGCATATCACCAGATGGCAATAAAATGCGAAAACTGAGTGAAGAGGAGGAGGATGCCCACTTAGATGAACACATGATTGCAGAAGAATCCAGTGCTGTTCATTCAGTTGATTATGATGTATGGATTGATGAGAAAACAGGACACAAGAAAATTGAGAAATATTTCGACTACCTGCATACAGAAGAATGTGCTGACTGCGGATACTACACTTTGAAAATTGATTTAGAGGAAATTGTGACACCTCCCACAAGCAGCGAGCCAGGGGTGCTTCATAAGCATTACAAATGCTCATTCTGTAAGCATAGAGAATTAAAAAAAGTTACGATTGCAGCCCTGTCTTCTAATGTAGCCTAAGAAATTTCTCGTTTTATAATCAAGAGATAACAAGTGCAGAGTTAAAGAAATTAATTATTTCTTTAACTCTGCTACTCCAGACCCTGTACTTACTCGAATACTAACTGCACTATTCCCTTTCACTACTGTCTTTTGTAAAACTACCTGATCTCCACCTACTTCTATTTCCTCCGTTTTATCAAAATCAAATGGAGCCTTTATCATACCATTTTTCTTATTGGCCTTCATCACTACTTCACCCTCAATCTTTGCTCCGTTGAAATCCAACTGCGCATCGCCAGAGCCACTATTTACTGACACATTAAAAGAAGGACTAGCAGCCAAAAGTATCTCAGCATCCCCTGATCCTGAGTTAAATTTACTGCTGCCGGTAAGTGTTACATTATCCCCAAGCACATTTCCACTTCCAGAGTTAGCACTAAAGGCTGCTTTACTATCGTTAATTCTGATGTCCCCACTTCCACAATTCAAACTAATATCTCCCTCAGATCTTTTTACTGATAGATTCCCACTCCCACTGTTAACTTTCAATTCACCTGCAAAATTATCCAATGAGACATTGCCCGATCCCGAACTCCCATTTACATCTCCTTTCACTGTGGTCAAAGTAAAATCCCCCGAGCCTGTGTTCACTTTTAAATCCAATGATAACTGAGATGCCTCAATGCTCCCGGATCCAGAGGAAAATCTCACATCCATTCCATCAGGTATGGTAATCGTCCATTTCGAATTGCCGCTGGATGAGCCAGATCTAAATATTTCTCGTATCTCAAGTATATCGCCATTCTGTTCAACCTCTGGTCTTAAGGCATCTCCAAATGTGTGTTCCAGGTCTACGGTAACGGAGGCATTATTGCTCTTAACCAATCGACAGTCCCCTGAGGTTGTGTTCACTCTAATCTTTTTTACTTCAGAGAAACTCTTATGGAGTTGTTGGCCATAAGTTGAGGATACAAATAGTAGCGCCACCAAAGCGGGAAGTATAAGTGTTTTCATTTGAATTGTTGTTTTGTTGTATTTACTGTTGAATGACCGAATAGTTACAACTTCGTTGCATGACCACGAAAAATATTCCGGTTTTATTCGCATAGGTTGTCAACTAGATGATAATTGCATACGCGATTCTTTCCTAATTTGGCCCTCAATTCAAAAACAACGGCATGGAAACCTATTTAGAAACAACGCACAATGTTTATAAGGAATCAGCTGAAAATCCACAAGTAGGACTCTGTTGCACTACTACCCCAGTTTGGCAACTACCAGGGCTAAAAATCCCAAAGCGAATGCTGGACATGAATTATGGATGTGGTAGTACGGCCAATGCCAGAGATCTAGCAAATGAGCCCAAGGTGTTGTATGTGGGAGTGGGTGGTGGAATGGAGCTTCTTCAATTCTCCTATTTCAATAGAAAAGAGGGTGGCGTCATTGGAGTAGATGTAGTGGAAGAAATGCTGGAGGCAAGTCGGCAAAACTTTAAAGAAGCAGAAGCGCTAAACCCCTGGTTTAAGTCATCTTTTATTGATTTAAAAAAAGGAAATGCACTTGACCTTCCTATCGCAGACAACACTATTGATGTAGCAGCACAAAATTGTCTATTTAATATTTTTACTCAATCCGATTTAAAAAAGGCGCTTGCTGAAATGTACCGTGTACTCAAGCCTAACGGAAGGTTAGTTTTATCCGATCCTGTTTGTGAAACTGAAATGCCTAAGGCCCTAAAAGACGATGAAAAACTGCGGGCGTTGTGCCTGAGCGGAGCTCTTCCCCTAAAAGAGTACATCAAGATGATAACCAATACCGGGTTTGGCACAGTGGAAATCAGAGCCAAACGACCTTATCGCATTTTAGACCCCGCTCATTACAAAACCGATAAACTCATCTACATTGAAAGCGTGGAGGTATGTGCTATCAAAGATCCGATGCCCCCTGATGGGCCTTGTGTGTTTACAGGGAAGACAGCTATTTACTTTGGAAGTGAGGAATTTTTTGATGACAAAAACGGTCATGTACTGATGCCCAACCAGCCGTTGGCAGTATGCGACAAAACTGCAGGAGCATTATCATCTCTGGGACGAGAAGATATTTACACTTCTGAATCGACCTATTTTTATGATGGAGGGGGCTGCTGCTAGTAGCACAATCGTCAGTGTTTCTTAAAAACAGAAGGCGTCACTCCTTCTATCTTTTTGAATGCCTCGTTAAATGTACTTTTGGAATTAAAACCACATTCTTTGGCGATGGTCTCAATAGTGTATCTGTTATAATCAGGGTTTTTTAATAACAACCTGGCCTTACTAATTCTATATTTATTCACATACTCAAAAAAATTAGTTCCTAAATGCACATTCAATAACTGAGAAAGCTTGTGCTCGCTGATATTCAAATGAGATGCAATCTCGACCATCTTTAAGTTCCTGTTTAAATATGGCTCAGTTTCATCCATAAAATGGCTTAAGCGCTCTTTCAACTGTACCGCCTCCCCATTTTCAATGAATGATTTTTCATAGATTTCCCCTCTCCTCGATCCGACCTTGATTTTGTTAATTACATTAATGAACAAATAAAAAACAGATAGCATAGTGACCAAGCGTATACATGTATCGAAAATATCAATGTATATATAGTTCGAAAAGAGTGTAAAGGCTAGCCAAGCTAATTTCACTGCACCAAAAAGAAAATATGACGCAAGGATGAGTTGTTCTAATGGAGTTTTAATTGAAAAGATATTTTTAATACCCCAATTAAATTTTCTCCTTGATTGAATATAGAAGCCATAGCCAATAATCTGCACCAGCAGCAATACCCTAAAAGCAATAAACTGGAGGGCATTGATATCTTGACCGTTCCAAATCGTTCGTTTAATAAATTCCACCTTTTCAACCGGGCCCAGCAAATAAATCGGGAGATAGGCAAGAAGTATTGCAATGGCAGGTGCAAAGTGAAGCCAGTTATTTTTTAATGACCTACGGCTCTCATAAAAAAATAATAAAGGACCCAGCATTAAAGCTATTGGATCTGTGAGCAGTAAAAAGTGTGGGTATTCAATATAAAAAGTAGTCCAGTAGAGGTTTTGCTCCAGTAGGATCAAGCAGAAAAATAAAAGATAAAGGGCGAGGTAATGGGCACGCACAAACCACCAATTTTTATTGAGCAGCCAGGCTAATCCCATTATGATCCCTAAACCACAAACGAACTCTGTAATCCAGTTAAAAGCTCCCATTATCAAATTCAAAAATAATACCCCCCACTTTAGGTGACCTCCGTCAATCTACTACCTAAATATTGTACAAATCCCATCCATTCAAACATAACGCGACCAAGATGTTGATCGGATTTGCATTACAAACTACAATTTTGCGTGGATTGAATAAAATAATATCTACTCATTAAATAATTATAAAATGCGAGCTCAACTTTTCAGCATTCTGGTCATCATTTGCTCTCAAAGTGCTTTTGGCCAGGTTTCTCTTTCTGATTTTAAGTACGAACCTACAGAGGCCTATCCCTTTGGGCGGCCCAACCCAGAGGCCCCTGAGCAGATTAAGGATTACAAAATGCTAATAGGCCTCAACGATTGCAAATCACTTACCCGCAACAACGAAGGTGAGTGGCGTAAAGATTCAGTGGATGTCATCTGGAAATTTAAATATATCATGAATGGGATGGCCGTTCAGGATGAATCCCTAAAGGCTGATCAGATTCATACGAGCAGTATCAGGCAATTTAATAAAGATGCAGGGAAATGGTATGTTGCTTTTTTCAGCTCTGCCGCTCCAGCCAATGCTTCTACCTCCTGGGAAGGAGGAATGGTAGGAAAAGAAATCATCCTCAGCAAGGAACAAAAAGCGCCTAATGGAATGGATGGCTTTCACAAAATCACCTTTTACGACATTTCAAATAACGGGTTCAATTGGAAAGGTGAATGGGTTGACCAATCAGAAAAATTCGTTTACCCTACGTGGCATTTGTTCTGCACTAAAAGAAATTAAGGGTGTTAGTAAGGTTGATTACCGGACTCATAATTATTTCAAGTCTTGGGTGCCATGCACAGTTTGATGACTACTCTGATCATTATGTAAATAATGAGGGCGTTAATATTCACTATGTATCAAAAGGAAGCGGCCCCACATTAGTATTTCTTCATGGTTTTCCTGACTTCTGGTTCACCTGGAAATATCAAATGGATAAACTATCCAAAGATTATACAGTAATTGGTGTTGACTTACGGGCTTACAATAAAAGCGAGGGCCCATCAGAAGTTGATGAATATCAGATGATCAAACTGATGTCTGATGTATTGGCAGTGATTAAGGATGTAGGCACTGAAAGCGTAACGCTAGTAGGAAATGATTGGGGAGGTGCTGTTGCCTGGCAAATTGCCACCTACTATCCAAATCAAATAAATGGGTTAATAGCCTGTAATATTCCCCACCCAAAAAGTTTAACCAATTATCTGAATGCTCATCCGGAAACCGCTGACTATACTAAAAAAAATGAAGCCCCCAATGCAATAGATTATTGGAGTGTTGACCAACTGATGGAAACTTCGGGAACGATTGGTCATGAATTATCATCTGCGTATAGAAATGCATTCGCAGTGTCGAATATTCAAGGTATGCTCAATTATTATAAGGCCAGTTATCCAAAACCTTCCCAAGTGAAATCCAATAGCAAAACATTGGAGCTGAAAATCAAATGCCCGGTGCTAATGATTCACGGAATGAAAGATTCAGCCTTTCCTCCTGGCACATTAAATGACAACTGGTTGTGGGTAGAGAATTCATTCTCACTTCATACTTTCCCTGATGCGGGCCATTTTATTCAAAGGGAAGAACCAGAAAAAGTGTATTTCCACATCCAACAATGGCTAACAGAAAAATTTAAATAGAAACAATACTAGACTAATGCTGAAAATGATTTGATAAATCGATCAATATCAGATTTCGAAACAAACATATGACACGAAATTCTAATGCCGTTGTACTTGGGGAGCACCTTAACTACAATATCTTCTTTTGCTAATTCAGCTGCAATCATTCTGTTTTCCCCTTCTTTAAGGGTAAAACTTACAATTCCTGTTGAAAGTGAATCCACCTGAGGGCTGATTATGATAATTCCTTTTATTTCTTTCAAGCGCGAAAGGCAATAGGAGCTTAATTCGAGGCAGCGACTTTCTATCTTTTCTTTCCCTATCACATTAAGCCAATCGATTGCCACACCCAACCCTGAAATTAATGCAACATTCCGTGTGCCCGATGAAGCAGAATAGCTGCTGAATCCTGAAGAAGTGAATACTGGGCTAATTTTTTGCTGGAGTTCCTTACTCCAATAAACAAAACCAGTTTCTTTGGGGCCCAGCATCCATTTATGACCGCTTGCTGCATAGGCATCTACACCCATTGATTTCACATCTACTTTTACCAAGCCGGGAGCCTGAGCCCCATCAGCGATCAATAAAATACCTCTGGCTTTTGTGATTTTTGAAATCTCCTGAAATGGCATCCTTAAACCCGTCAATGTATTCACATGGCTAAGCATGACCACTTTTGTTTTTGAAGTTATGTTGCTTACTACCGCTTCGATAACTGACTCCTTCGAGGGGGCTGGTACAGGTATCTGTAATTTCTTAATAACAACACCTTGAGTGGAGGCCAGGTATTCCAAACCAATTTCTCCTCCCCCATGCTCATGTGTAGTGGTAAGTATTTCATCACCCGTATTCAACTTTAGTGACTGACTGATTAAGCTTAATCCCTCTGTAGTGTTACGGGTGAGAATCACATTATCCGGATCCGCATTGATAAACTCTCCTACTTTCGACCTCACCTGTTCCATTCGGTTTCCCAAATCTCCCCAGTTTTCGATGGCTGGATTCATTTCTAATTGGTGCATCATGCTGCTAACTGCATCAGTGACAGCAATAGGGCTCGAGCCCAGGCTACCCGTATTAAGATAGATTCTTCCTTTTGGGATATGTAGCTGATTACGCACCAGAGCAAACAGCTCGTCATCCGATGATGAATTTTTCAATTCTTCTAACGGAGAATTATTATTTAGATGTGTTAATGGTAATGCTGCGAAGCTACCAAACAGCCCTTTCTTAATAAACTGTCTTCTTGAAGTCATCCAACAATGTACCAAGTCATTCTCAAAAATAAAAGCAGGAATAACTACCTATCAATCATAATTTTCTTGCGCATCAATGCTTTCCCGTTCGATAGTGTCAATACATACAATCCTTTGCTCAGGTGACTGAGGTCAATGGTTGCAGAGGAAGAACTCATATCACTCGAATGAATTTCCATCCCATGAAGTGAATTCACCATCACTTTAAAGTCACCAGAGTGATTATTTTGAATTGAGAAAACTCCTTTAGATGGATTTGGGTAAATGAGAATTGAGTTCGCTTCCAGTTCATCCAAACTGGTAACTAGTATAGATAAAAGAGCCGGACTGGTGGTTATAGAATTACAAGTATTAAATGTTTTACAAGTATAACTTCCTTCATCACCTATAGAAATATTGATTAAGCTTAATGAAGACGATGTTTTGCCAACGAGATCAATGCCATCTTTTTGCCATTGATACTGCGCATTGTCACCAGTTACAGTTGTGCTAAATGAAACGTTATCCCCTACACTTGCACTTTTAGTCTCTGGTTGAATTGTTATTGCAATTGGGTTTGTAATGATGGCCATAACCTCTACCCTATTACTCTCACAACTACCACTGGTTATGGCTACATAATAACTCTTTGTTGCTGAAAGTAGAGGTGTTGTAAAGCTACCATTTACTTCTCCAGCCAATGCGACTCCTCCCGCAGCTACATCATACCAACGATAATTTCCATCGGAAGCACCCGAGGCTACCAATGTAACCGAAGCTGCTCCGCAAGCATCAACATCAGGAGCAGTAGGCACCTGTGGGCTATCGCTTATCGTGACAATCGCATCAGCACTGGTATCGCTGCCACAATTATTGGTCACAATACATCTATATGTTCCAGCTTCGGCAGAAGTGTAGTTTGTCAAAGTAAATGATGCTAAATTAAGTGCTCCCGGAATATTCACACCGTCCTTCTGCCACTGATAAGCCAGAGGTCCTGTACCAGTAGCCGTTACCTGCATAATGTAATCAGCCCCGCCCTCGCAAAAAGAAGCGGATGCAGGACTCCCAGTCGGAGTGATTGCAGCTGGACTTGATATCGATGCGGTAACGATTATTCTGCCGCTCTCGCACATGCCACCATTGATAGAAACATAATAGTTAGTTGTGTTGGATAAAACAGGTGTGATGAAACTGCTATTCACTTCTCCTACTAGAGCAGTACCACCTACTGCCACATCATACCAACGGTAGTTCCCATCTGTAGTTCCTGATGCCGTCAACGTAACAGCTGCAGACGCGCAAGCAACACCTCCAGTTGTGGCAGGCTCAGATGGCAGCGCATTTATTGTAATCAATGCGCCAGTGCTTGTACTACTCCCGCAGGTATTGGTGACAACACATTTATAGACACCTGAATTGGCCTGAGTATAATTACTAAGTGTATATGAAGGAGAATTAAGTGACCCCGGAATATTAACCCCGTCCTTTTGCCACTGATAAGTCAGTGGAGTTGTTCCTGCTGCGTTTACAGAAATTACATGATTAGCCCCGCCCTCGCATAGTGTTACGGAAGTTGGATTGACAGTGACCATTGGAGCATTACAAACCGGTGGACCACTCGTGTTCAATAAAATAGAAAGACCATCAAAATCAAGGTTATTTTCCAGGGCAGCTATATCATTTTTACCATCATTGTTAAAATCGGAGACAATCATCCTATAACCGCCTACGAGGCGCTGTTGCCAAAAAGCTGAACTAAAAGTTCCATCTCCGAATCCCCTATTAACTTGAAGGAGTCCTCCACCAGAACAAAAGCTACAATCACTTCCGGAAATGAGATCCTTAATTCCATCTCCGTCAATATCTTTTACTTCCGTAGAGTGTTCCGACAGGCTAACTCCTGTGTTGGTGCTAGAATAGCTGAAAGTAAAATCACCATTACCAAGAAACACATCTCCATCACTCGCTAAAGAGAGAAAGTCAACATCACCGTCATTATTAAAATCTTCCATTGAAAATGTTTCACCACCTTTCAGCAAGACAAGGTCAGTTCCGGCTGGCGCAAACCCTCCGGAACCATCTCCTTGAAAAAAGGCCACTTTTCGAGGCCCTGCCACAGGCCTGTAAAGAACAGCCAAGTCAGGGTTGGTATCTCCATTCACATCAGCCACTTTTACATCTTGCACAAAAAGCCCTATTGGTAAGTCTATAAGTAAACTAAAAGCTCCGTTTCCATCACCCTCAAAAATTTGCACATTGTTTGCCGCTGCTCCCGCAATAATAATATCAGTAATATTATCCTTATTCACATCACTTACCGTCATTTCAAAGTCTGCTACAATCGCAAAATTTCCTGCTGATGCAAACATACCCGTTCCATCACCGCTAAAAAGATTGACAGTATTTCCTGTCACATCCAAAACTGCCAAATCAATATGCGTATCTGCGTTGATATGAAGTGCTTCCACATCGTAGGGTAAGGTGCCTGCAACCTCTGCATCAATTTGTGTAAAAGTACCGTTGGATAAACCCTTATAAGAATAAAGGCTTCCATTGGCTACGAATGCCAAGTCTTCCAGCCCATCCTCATCGAAATCACCTATAGTTAGTCCTCTTGGATTATTAGCAATTGGATATTGAAATGGCGCCTTGAAATACCCATTGCCCTTACCAAATAATACTTGTAAAGTGCCAACTGTAGAAGTGATTGTGCCAGTCATGGCAAGATCCAGATACCCATCTTGATTCCAATCAGCCGCCACCATACCTCTACCACTTCTTTCCATTTGCACTCTCCAGTATTCTGGAAAAGCTCCACTGCCATCACCAGGGTAGTAGATAAACTTTTGCTGTTTGGTTGAAACTACATCTAGGTCTCCATCATTGTCAAAATCAGCAGCTATAGTAGCTAATCCTCCCTCTGGAAAAAATGAAGGTCCAGAAAAGGTGCCATCGCCAGCACCCACAGCTCTAAATGCCAGATTAGAACTCCCAGCTGCCAGAATATCCATATTTCCATCTCCATTAATGTCAACCGATTTTATATTATTAAACCCAAAAAAACCTGTAGATGGGACGGCCGCAGCGAAATTACCTGCCCCGTCACCTGCATAAAAATTAAGCGTTGTATTTCCACCCACAACAAAATCCAGATGTGTGTTATTATTGAAGTCGGCAACAACAAATCTTTCTGCCTGAGGGCTTACAGGAATAATTTGAGGAGCCCCTACTCCTCCACTACCATCCCCATAAAAAATATAGATATCATCACTGGATTGGTGCAGTACCGCAATATCCAACTTAGTATCCTCATTGAAGTCCCCTGTTAGTATGTCCAGTGGGCCATCTCCGGCATTTATGTTTGCAGTGGTAAATGTCCCATTGCCATTTCCCAGAAATATCGTGATCTGATCAAGTGTCAAACTCGCTGCAACAAAATCGAGGTTAGCATCATTATTGAAAAATCCAGTCTCCAAATCCGAATAACCTTTAAGCGCTGTTAGGTTTGTAATAGTAAACCCCCCTGCCTTATTATTGATAGCCAAGCTTACATGTTTGGTTGCCTGGAAAGTGAGATTAGCCGAAACCATATCCGGCCAACCGTCATTGTTAAAATCACCTGTTTGTAAGGCATAGGGTGTATCCCCAATATTGTACTGGTCATTGGTCTCGAAAGTGACTTGCCCGAAAAGTGAGCATGGAACAAAAAAAACTATAGCCAACAGAACATTTAATCCAAATCTTAAAATCATCATTTACACATTTTTACACGAGAGTAAATTGAGATTTTAGCATATCAATGATTGGCTGATATGTATCAGATCAGTGCTGATATGTAACAAAAAAGTGCTTATTTGGCTCTTACAACGTATTCTGAGGGAGCTACGCCAAACTCCTGTTTGAAATTTTTAGTGAAATAGGAAAGACTGCTGAATCCCACCGCATAGGCTACCTGAGAAACGGGTTCGCCCCTTCCCAATAGCTGGGAAGCCTTTATTAACCGCTGGTGACGCACAAAGGCGGTAGCGGATTGCCCGGTCAATGCCTTAAGTTTTCGGTGCAACTGCATCCGGCTCATTCCTACTTCAGCACAAAAAGCTTCTGAGCTAAAATCTGAATCATCAAGATGGGCACTGACTATTTCTTTCGCTTTCCTTAAGAACAAATCTTGCGCGCTAGCGACCTCCATCTCTGCCGGCTCCAATAATAAAAGTTGTGAATACTTCTCCTTTAGCTTAACTCTTTGGGCAAGCAAATTGGATATCCTTACCCTGAGTTCTTTGGGATCAAATGGTTTTAGTAAATAGTCATCCGCACCGGTGGTCAATCCCCTTATTTTACTTTCTTGATCTGCCCTGGCTGTAAGAAGAATAATAGGAATATGATCCGTTTCTGTAGCAGTTTTTAAATCAATGCATACCTCCACTCCATCTTTCTCAGGCATCATCACATCGCTGATAATCAAATCAGGAATAATCTCTTTTGCCTTCACAACTCCAAGAGCTCCGTTGGAAGCTTGGCAAACAGTGTATGTTTCACCTAATATTTCCGCCAAATAATTCCTAAGATCTGGGTTGTCCTCAATGATAAGTACAACAGGTTTATGCTCCGCTAAATTATTCTCTTCCTCCGACTCAATCATGAGATGATCAAGAGACGGTATCACAAATTGTTCCTGGGCAACAGTAAAGTCCTGGGTGGACTGAACCGGAATGGCTACAGTGAAAGTGGAGCCCTTTGCAGAAGAGTCTTCGAGCGTAATTTGCCCACCGTGAAACTCAACCAACTCTTTGGTTAATGCCAGGCCAATGCCAGTGCCTAGCTGCGTACCATTGGACGACTGGAAAAAACGATCGAATACTTTTTCTCTGTCTTGCGTTGGAATTCCACTTCCAGTATCGGAAACTGTAATTTTCAATTTGTTGTTTTGCAGGGTAACAATAAAACTCACCTCTCCTTCATCGGTAGTAAATTTGAATGCATTCGACAGTAGGTTGTAACAAATTTTTTGGATTACATCCTGATCAACATCAATGCTTTGATTGCCCACTGGCAGGCTGCAATTAAACCGAATCTTTTTATGCTCAGCCAATGAGCTAAATGAAGCCACGATAATTTTAAAAAAATGACCAACCTCGGTGCCCAACTTTTTCAATTCAACACTTTTGCTTTCAAGTTTTGAAAGATCCAACAGTTGATCAATGAGATTGAGTAGACGGTCCGCATTTCTATACATCACCTGATAACTGTGCCTATCCTTTTCGCTGGTAGTGTCACTTATCCTTTCTTTGAGGGGAGCCATTATCAAGCTCAATGGCGTTCTAAATTCATGCGAAATATTGGCAAAGAAATCAGACTTAAGTTTATCCAGTTCTCTCAACCTTGCATTTGCTTTTTGTTTAATTAGATATTGATTATAAACCAATCCCATTACCAGTAAAATGACTATCGCCAACGCGATCAGATAATTACGCTCATTCTCTCGTTTTTGAATTTGTAGAGATTGTAATTGATTTTCAGACTCAAGTAGTGCTATCTCCTGAGCTTTCTGTTCGTTTTGATATTGAGCGTCCAACTCATTGGTCACCGCTAATATTTTTTCATTGTATAAACTATCCGAAAGTTGCGCACGGATTCCCGCATTATAAACGGCAGCTTGTTTGTCTCCATTTTTTGAATATGCCTGAAACAATAAATCATGAGTTTTTACTGCAAGATCTAGGTCTTTTAACGAATGGAGGTTTGTGACAATGTTATTTGCCATCTGAATACATTTCTTTAGATCACCGCGCTTGAATGCATTTCTAGCTAAACCATATTCTACTACTGCTAGGTGTTGCATATTGTTAACTTCCTGTGCAAGTGAATACGCCCTATCCAAGTAATTTCCCGCTAGATCAAATTGTTCTTTCAAAGAGTATATCTCACCTAAATTGGACAGCACTCTGCTGGCTCCCAATTTATCACCAGTTTCTGTTTTCATGATAAGCGCCTCCTCATGATAAGTAAGGGCTTTATCCATATCTCCTACTTCAATATAAACTGACCCCAAATTTGTTAAACATGCAGAAATACCTGGCTTGAAATTAAGTTCTCGTACGAGCAACAATGCTTTCTCATAATGCTCTATTGCCTTTGTGTATTGCTTCTGAATTTTATAATTCTCTCCAAGAAAATTATAAATACGTGCCTCTGCATTCTTATCTCCCAATTCCCTAGTAAGTGGTAAGGCCTCAAAGTATAAAGCAATAGCTTCCTTAGGCCTTGATTGGCTTTGCAATAGTCTCGCCCAATCCGTTTTAACCTGAGCCATCCTAATCTTGTCGCCCAACTTTGAGAAAATAATTAGAGCCGTATCAAATTCAAGTTCCGCTTGTTCAAATAAATTCAGGTTTGACAAGGCTGTGCCTTTGCGGTATTTAGCTTCGGCAATAAGTGGCTCCAACTTATTATTTTTGGCCAGGTTTTCAGCTTGGATATTATAATCCAGTGAGAGATTTTGATCAAGCCTGTGGTAAGCTTGAGCTAAGCGGAGATAAGTGTGAATTTTAAGGCTATCATTTTCAACAATAGTCAACACTTTTTCCAGGCTATCAATTTTAGATTGAGCAAAAGCCTGAAAGCTGAAAAGGGTAAATAGAATGGCAAATACAGTTTTATGCACAACTCAATTTACTAATAAACCTCTCATCAAACTGATTGCCGATCTTAGAATGCTCTAGAATAGGGACGAACTTCCAAAATCCTCGTTTTTAGGGTTCTCAAGAACAAATCAGTCAAGGAAATTACGTTTTGACCTATTACCTTGCTGCTGCGCACTATGACTCAGGAAGGACTAGAATTTGATTCCCATACTTACTTCGCAGAACTCATTCTGCCAGTACCTATACCCAAACTTTTTACCTATAGAGTGCCTACAGCACTCAATGAAGTAGTAAAAGTCGGGCAACGCGTAATCGTTCAGTTTGGGCAAAAAAAAATCCTAACAGGTATCATTTCTAACCTGCACCAAAAGCCGCCTGTAACGTATGAAGCCAAGTACATTTTAGAGATCATAGACGAAAATGAAGTAATCGGAGATCGCCAATTCAAATTGTACCAGTGGATGGCCGATTACTACATGTGTACTTTGGGAGAAGTCATCAACGCGGCCTTACCCTCCGGGCTTAAGCTTTCCAGTGAAAGCATGGTGCAATTGAACCCTTCTTTTAATCCAGAAGAAACGCCATTCGATTTTTCAGAAAAGGAAAGCATGCTTATCCTTCGACTAAAGCACGATACCCTCACCTATACGGAAGTAGCCAAGTTTTTAGGCACCAAGAGTATTTATAGCTTACTGAAATCAATGGCATCCAAAGAAGCCATAATACTTTTTGAAAAAGTTAAGGAAAAATTTAAACCCAAAACTGAAAAGAGAATACGGCTTACTAAAAAATACACGGACAAAAAAGAATTGGAAGGGCTGTTCGAAGTAATCAGCAGTAAACCAAAACAAGAGGCTGTCTTATTGAAATATCTCCAAGCTGTTCCTGTATTTAACGATCCATCATTGAATAATAATGGTCAAGGTAAATCTGAACTCAGTGAAGGAGAATCCAGCTCATCTGTAAATACACTTGTCAAAAATAGAATTTTTGAAGAGTTTGAAACCATCATTCCCCGATTTGGATTTGATGACCCCACTACTTCACATCCTATTTTATTAAGCGAGAAGCAAGAAGAGGCCCGAAACAGTATCCTCAATCACTTTGAGCAAAGCGATGTGGTTTTGCTCCATGGTGTAACCGGCAGTGGAAAAACAGAAATATATATTGACCTTATACGAAGAGCTCTTGATGGAGGCAACCAAGCCCTACTCCTCATTCCGGAAATAGCATTGACCACACAAATTGTTCAACGTCTTAAAAAAATATTCGGTGCGGAAATGGGGGTTTACCATTCCAAGTTTTCCGATAACGAACGCGTAGAGGTTTGGAATGGAATACTATCAGGAAAATTTCAATTGGTAGTAGGTGTACGATCTTCCGTATTCTTACCCTTCGACAATTTAGGGTTAATAGTAGTAGACGAAGAACATGACTCGTCCTACAAGCAACATGATCCTTCACCCCGATATCAAGCCAGGGACCTTGCGTTGGTAATGGCGAATCACCATCATGCAAAAGTTGTGTTAGGAAGCGCCACACCATCTACCGAAAGTTTCTTTCACAGTTTGCAAGGTAGATTTAAACTGGTCAGCATAAATGAACGCTTCGGAGAGTCCAATCTACCGGAAGTAACTTTTGCTGATATGGCCATTGAGCGGCAGCGAAAATCAAACAAGGGTGAATTCTCATCTCAATTATTAAAATCAATTGGCGAAGCACTCAAGAACAAAGAGCAGGTTATTCTTTTTCAAAACAGAAGAGGATATGCGCCTATGGTTCAATGTGAGGATTGCAATTGGATTCCAAAGTGCATCAACTGTTCGGTTAGCCTTACTTATCATCAATACCGTCATGAGATGATCTGTCACTACTGTGGTTATAAAGAGGCCCTCCCTTCTGAGTGCCCCACCTGTACCTCCAAAAGGATTTTAACCAAAGGATATGGTACAGAAAAACTGGAAGAAGAATTAAAACTCCTATTTCCAGAAGCCAAAGTGCAACGCATGGATTGGGACACCACCCGCACAAAGAGTGGCTATGAATCGATCATTGAAAATTTTCAGGAAGGTGATACGGATATTCTGGTGGGCACACAAATGGTCACCAAAGGACTTGATTTCGATCGCGTAAGTTTGGTTGGGGTATTTGATGCTGACCGCATGATGCACTTCCCTGATTTTCGTGCGCACGAACGCGCTTTCCAGCTCATCATTCAGGTAAGTGGCCGGTCAGGACGGAGAGAAAAAAAAGGGAACGTCATTATTCAAACTGCAGACCCTAAGCAATCCTTATTCAGTTTCGTAACCCAACACGATATTCCAGGATATATTGAAACTGAACTCAGAGATCGAGAGGCACATTTTTATCCGCCCTATTCTCGGTTGATTGAAATCACGATAAAACACACCGAGCGTTTAAAATGTAAAAACCTGGCCACACAAATGGCTGAATTAATTAGGAAAGAAATTAAAGGGCCAAAAATATTAGGCCCTGGAGAACCTCTCGTATCTAAGATTAGAAATGAATTCTTAATGTCAATTCTAATAAAAATTCCAAGGGATGGAGGAAGACTAAGAGAAATAAAAAACCAACTCTCTCATCTTTCTGATCATTTGCTTTCCATAAAAGAATTCAGGAGTGCCAGGATCGTTTTTGATGTAGACCCTGCCTAATTACAGGTTCAACCAATAAGTGAGTTTGATGACCAACGACCGGTTTTTGATATTGAAATTATCTTCTGTATTTCTATAGTCATACAAATAATTATCAGTGTATACGATAAACAAATCTGAGACAGGTTTAAACCGCCACTGAAACCGGGTGTACACATTCATATTATCAAACTGACTATTGTATTGAATTACAGAAGTCAAAAACACATTTTTAGTTAACGTGAGGTCTACTTTAGGTCCAATCACCAGAATATCAGCATCATTGTATCCCTCTGGAAGTCTCACCTGATTCACATCAAAATCAATTGAAAATACACCATAAGGTTGCCAACGGTAACCTACATTTCCATTCACTCCAGAAAGTTTACCATTATAGTACTGACCAGTTTTGGCGCCCACACGGTAATTCAATTTTCTTCTTTGATCGCCTCTATACCCCATTTCATATTGGGTATAAGTGTAATCCGTGGCCTGAGCAAGTTCTTGTCCATCGGTCTCTGACGGATCATAGGGGTCAAATAAAAACGTGTAGTTATTATTAATTCTCAGATACAATTCTGAAGAATTAAGGAAGCCCATTTCAAACCATCCTCCATTTTCTCTATCTGATCTTCCCCAAATAGCATCCCAGGTTACGTTTCCAAAGGTTCCAATACTAATTCTATTTATAGATTCAATTTCCGGATAAATCTGATAACCGAAATACCCGCCTACCCGATCAAAACCTTCACGCGGTGTATAGCCTACCACTGGCGCATAGTTTGAGCCTATACTTGTGAAACTAGATCCACCAAACCATGTTTCTGAATTGTAGTTAAAACTGGCTCCTGCACTGTAAGCATCTGCGTCAAAGTCTTTTCCTTGAAACTCAGGCGCAAACTGTTGATGAAAGAATAAATTCCCCCTGTACTTATTGTTATTCAAATTATAATTGTAATCGAGCCCTGCTACACGATTGTAATCTGAACCATTTCCCAAATCTTCACGATTAACAAAAATGGCTCTGATATTCGAGTAGGCACCGATTCTCCTTTGGGCGGTTGCAACCCCAAAGTTATAACTCGGGATATTAAGTTCAGGCACATCATCAGCTTGCATGTTCAACAACCCAATTCGCCAATTTTTATTCAAATTACCACTCAATCGCGCTCCAAATCGAATATCATTCTGAACATATTGCCCCGTTGAGGTGTCCAATGCCAAACCTATTCTCCTGGAGAAAAAAGGGCGGGATCGTTCACCACCAAAATCAGCGAACAGGTCTTTATTTTCCAGAAAGAACTGTCTTCGCTCCGGAAAGAACAATTCAAAACGATTGAGGTTGGTTTGCTGTTCATCTACATCTGTGTTGGAAAAGTCCGGATTGATGGTAATATCAAGATTAAGGGCCGAGGTTACTGCAATTTTTGCATCGGTTCCATATGTCAGCCGCAGACTTTCTTTAGTATTATCTTCATAGTCCCTTCCAGTCTTAGTAGCCAGATAAGGAATAACAGAAATGTTTGGTCCTGCTTTTTTAAGCGGTGCATCAAATTGCAAAATTCCATGATAGTTTAAAGCAAAGGCAGGAAATATCCGAGGTACACGGGCCCACAATGCCCTTTCATTTCCGCGGGTATCCTGACGGTAAAAATTAATATTCCACTGCGTGGACCCTGCCTTGTACCTTACGGATTTAAATGGAATAGCTATCTCATAAATCCACGCATTGTGGGTGACCCCTACTTCATTATACCACTTATTATCCCAGGTAAAATCAACAGGTGGCCCATCGTTCCCTCCAACACCTCCGCTTGACACCAACCCTTCGCGTTGAACACCAGCAGGGTTTGTTCCAAAAGTAAACGCATTGGTTTTATCCTGAAAAGAATCAAGAATAATGGCGAACAAGTCTATTCCGCCACCAAAAAAATCTCTTCGAAGGGAGGGCACCACAAATTCGTCAGGGTTTTCTGTATACAATTTTGCAGCGAAATAAATAAAATGATCATCGTAGGTAGCCCTGACCACTGTCTTTAATTTTGCCAAAGAAGAGTCATAGGGAAATTGCTGATGGAAGCTCCCAGTGCTGTCAGCATCCATCCATGCTCGCTCATCTAAAATCCCATCAATCTTAATCGGAACCTCAGTTCTTTTGATCAATAGAACAGGCACATTTTTATCGCTTTGCGCAATAGCTTCGCCTACGAAAGCGGCCGGAGCAAAACAAAAAATAAGAATACTCCGTAAGATTGATTTCATTAGGCTTCAAACGTGGAAATAAGCCTGAGGTTTACTTAGGTTCAGGCATTTGTGTTAGTATCTGTCGTGATTATGTCAATTAGCAATAATGGAGTACTAAATTCACCCCCTATCAGGGATTTTCAAATATTGAAATCATCTCAAAATATCCCAATCATCATTCAAAATAGGAATGGAATGATGTGCCGTGAGGTCAAATTCGCAAGGAACAACGGAAACATAATTATTGGCAATTGCCCATTCGTCATTGTCTTCTCCTTTATCGAAGTTGACAAAATTACCCGTCATCCAAAAGTAGCGCCTTCCATTAGGATCGTATCTTTCATCAAAATCTTCTACCCATTTGGCATTGGATTGTCTGCAAATACGGATGCCTTTAATGTTCTCATTCCGCTTGGGCGGGAAATTCACATTCAGCGCAACGCCTTTAGGCAAACCCTTACTCAAAACCTGAAGGGTGATTTTTTTGATGTATTCCTTCGTATGAGAAAAATCTATCTTGGATCCATAGTCACACAATGAGAAACCAATGGCTGGAGTGCCTTCAATGGCACCTTCGATGGCCGCTGACATTGTACCAGAGTAGAGTACACTGATGGAGGTGTTGCTGCCGTGATTTACCCCACTTACAACAATATCAGGCTGGCGCTGATCACGCAGCACAAAATGCCGGGCTAGCTTTACGCAGTCAGCAGGTGTACCGGAACATTCATAAGCTTTTACACCATCGAAAATAAAATTTTCTTCCAGGCGAAGTGTGTCTCCAACAGTAATTGCATGTCCCATTCCGGATTGCGGACTATCAGGCGCTACTACAATAACGTCACCCAACTCCTGCATTACTTCAACGAGCGTTCGAATACCTTTTGAAGTGATTCCATCATCATTGGAAACAAGAATAAGTGGCTTTTGCATTTTAGATTAACGTCTAACGGGAAATAAGGAATTATAATAAGCAATGATACGGCTTAGATCATACTTCTCATCGAAATCAAGTCGGTTTGATTTTGCAAACTTTTGCACCTCCTCTTTCCTACTATCCATTAGATCCAGCCAGTCCCCTCGCTTACCAAGAAACTCAACGATACTCCCATCTTCTTTCAGCAGAAAGTACCTATATATCATGGTAAGCCTTGAGTAATTATAATAATTATAAACTGATGTATAGGTTCTGTATTCCAGTGCCTCTCTGCACAGCAATGTAATTTTACCTTCCTCCAATAATTCAAAAATCACAGGCGCACGATACTCACCTGAGGTATTATAGGGAAGTGAGTACATTCTGCGGTACCGCTTTACCGTCTTATCAAATATTTCCAAAAAAAGCAGTTTTCTTGCAGAATAGGTGGTAAACTGATCGCGTTGCTGCACCTGAACCAAATCGGTTTGCATATCATACTTGATATTCCCCGCAAGGGTATCCCCATTTTCAAGGACTACCTTACCATCATGCCATAATTCAAAAGCAAATTCCTGAGCATGAATTGTTGCGGTAAACAATAAGGATGATATGAAAAAGGCTACCTTCATCTAACTCTTTAAAATACTATGTCCCAATTTATCTCTTTTGGTGATAAGGTATTTTTCATTGTGCGGATTAGGCACAATTTCAATAGGCACGTTATCTACTATCTCTAACCCATATCCCATCAGGCCTACCCTCTTCTTTGGGTTATTCGTAATTAACCTGATTTTGGATACACCAAGATCGTGCAAAATTTGCGCACCAATTCCATAATCGCGGTTGTCCATGTCGAATCCTAGCTTCAGGTTGGCCTCCACGGTATCATAGCCTTCTTCTTGTAACTTATATGCTTTCAGTTTGTTCAACAAACCAATACCTCTTCCCTCTTGTTTCATATACAACACAATACCCTTTCCTTCTTTTTCCACCATCTGCATAGCACTATGCAACTGAGTGCCACAATCGCAACGGCAAGATCCAAAAATATCGCCCGTAACACAGGATGAGTGAACCCTTACCAATACTGGTTCATCTTTGTTCCACTCCCCTTTTATCAAGGCCATGTGTACTTCGTTGGTATTTAATTGCTCGTAAGCCACCAATTTAAAGTCACCATGCTCCGTAGGCATGTTTACCTCAGCCTCTCGCTTAATCTGCGACTCCTTTTCCATCCGATAGGCAATCAAGTCTTTGATGGATACCAATTTTAATTCAAACCGCTTGGCCACTTCCACCAAATCCGGAAGTCGCGCCATTGTTCCATCCTCATTCATGATCTCAACCAACACGCCCGCAGGTCTGAAGCCGGCTAATCTTGCAAAGTCAATCGCTGCTTCTGTATGTCCTGCCCTCCTCAAGACACCTTCCTTCTTTGCTTTCAATGGAAAAATATGTCCGGGTTTACCCAATTCTTCTGGTTTTGTCTCCGGGTCAGCGAGTGCTTTTATGGTTTTGAAACGATCATGTACAGAAATACCCGTTGAACAACCGTGACCAATCAAATCTACAGATACCGTGAAAGGAGTTTCAAAAGCAGCTGTATTCTTTCCCACCATCAACTCCAGCCCTAACTCTTCGCACCTATCTTCACTCAATGGAGCACAAATCAATCCACGGCCATGAGTGGCCATAAAATTGACAATTTGTGGAGTTACACTCTCCGCAGCACACACAAAATCACCCTCGTTTTCACGATCCTCATCATCCACCACGATGATCACCTTTCCATTCTTAATGTCATCGATGGCATCTTCGATGCTATCTAGTTTAATTTTACTCATTCTTATTCTAACAGTTCAAGCTTACAACAACAAAACCCACAGGACTGTTCCTATCGGGCTATAACTATACCTAACAATTCAGACAATTCCTTTTTGGCCTGATCCAATCCAATTTGGGTCCCTATACAATTATCCACCTCCGATTCATTTCCACTTCCTTCCGCTTCCTTGATTTTTTGTTTATTCTCATCCAACATTTTTTGAATGATCCGTAGCTTCAATCGCAACACATTAGTGTATGCCATCTCATTCAAAAGTTCCCCTTCTCTTGGAATGTGAATATGGTATTTATCACCCCAATGTGCGCTGAGGTCATAACGCTGAGCTATCAAATCCGTTACTACTTTCTTTACTTCCTCGCTCCCTTCATGAATAAAGTAGTGACTATTTCTGCTCTCATCCTTCTCCCAACCCTCCTTTAATCCCTTGAAAATTTCACTAAAAATCGGGTTAACAAATACAACGTCTTCCAGCTCATGAAATAGAAAATCAGAAAGCTTCTGATCTTCCAACGCCTCGTCTGCATAGTTTAACAACAACCGAATGGTCTCCTTTTCCTGATATTGAACCATACTGTTAGCATCGGTTCTTGATGGCTCGGTTACATCAACTATAGGGTCAGTAGCCAGAGGAGCCTCCTCCACTTTTCGCAACCTATCCTTATCAGATTTTTTTCGTTCATTGATAAGAATCTTGTTCAACTCTGTCAAGAGAACAGACTCTCCTATTTTCAACAAATTACTTGTCTCCTGAATGTAAACAGATCGCTTTACAGGGTCGGGAATGATTGCTATACTGGTTACAATCTCTCGTATCGATTCTGCTTTGCGAATAGGATCACTTCCTGCCTCAGCAGCAAAAAGATCAGCCTTGAAAGAAATAAAATCTTTTCTATTCTCTTTTAAGAAATTCTGAAAGTCGGTTGTTCCTAGTTTCCGCGAATAACTATCAGGGTCTTCTCCATCTGGAAATGTAACCACACGCACATTCAACCCTCCTTTTAGAATCAGGTCAATACCGCGCAATGCCGCTTTGATACCTGCCGCATCGCCATCAAACAACACGGTAACGTTTTCACTAAACCTGCGAATGAGTTTAATCTGCTCCTCTGTGAGGGCCGTACCCGATGAGGACACTACATTATCCACTCCTGCCTGGTGCAACGAAATCACATCTGTATATCCTTCTACCAGATAGCAATTATCATTTTGACGGATTGCATTCTTCGCCTGAAACAATCCATAGAGTACATTGCTCTTATGGTAGATTTCGGTTTCTGGCGAGTTGATATATTTCGGTTGGTTCTTCTCCTTGCCCAACATGCGGGCACCAAAGGCAATGACCTTCCCTGAAATATTGTGAATTGGAAATATTACTCTCCCTCGAAAGCGGTCGTACGAACTGCCGTCTTCTTTTTTTACAACCAGTCCTGTTTTCTCCAGCAAGTCCTGACTGTAACCTTTACTTAACGCTTCCTTGCTAAAATTCTCCCACCCATTGAGAGCATAGCCCAATTCAAATTTCTCAATGGTCTTGTCATTGAAGCCACGCTCCCTGAAGTAGCTCAAGCCAATACTTTGTCCTTCTTCGTGCTGGAGTAGATTATTGTGATAATACTCCTGAGCATAATTCATGAGTATATAAAGTCCTTCTCGTTCACTTTGCTGAGCAGATTCGTGCTCGGTAGCTTCTGTCTCCTTTATTTCAACTCCGTATTTTTTAGCCAGAAACCGGATGGCCTCCACATAGCTCATGCCCTCGTGCTCCATGAGAAAGGTGAATGAATCGCCTCCTTTTCCGCTGCTAAAATCTTTAAAAATGCCCTTGCCGGGGACTACAAAAAAGGATGGGGTTTTTTCGTTGGTGAAGGGACTCAGACCCTTATAGTTCTGGCCAGCTTTCTTCAACGTAATAAAGTCACTGATGACATCTACTATGTCCAGTCTGTTCTTTACTTCGTCTATGGTCTCGCGCAGGATCACTCTGAAAATTTTAAGACTTCAAAGATACTTTTTTATGCTTTCTGTGTAGAGTAATGATGCAAACTAAGTTATCTCACAAAAGGGTTACAAATAGGTAAAAAAGGACGAAAATTGGGCTACAGACTTAGTTCTTTAGTCTTAAATTGCAGTCGAATTAATCGTTGAGGATGAAATTTTCAGAAAAAGACATTATAGCCGCTTTATCCACTGTACAAGACCCGGATTTACACAAGGATCTGGTTACACTCCATATGATCCAGGAGGTAAAACTCAGCCCTGAGAAGGTCAGTTTTATTGTTATGTTGACTACCCCCGCCTGTCCATTAAAAGAGAAAATCAGGAAAGATTGTGTGGAAGCAGTTAGAAAAGTAATTGGTGAGGACATGGAGCTGGATATCACCATGAGCTCATCTGTCACCTCATCCAGAGACAAGGAGCCAGTGCTTACGGGTGTGAAAAATATCATCGCCATTGCCTCTGGAAAAGGAGGCGTTGGAAAGTCTACTGTAACTGCAAATCTGGCAGTTGCTTTGGCGCAAATGGGTGCCAAAGTAGGACTAATCGATGCTGATATTTATGGCCCTTCAGTTCCAGTAATGTTCAACTGTGAGCATGAGCAACCAGAAGTGAAAGTGGTCAACGGAAAAAATATAATCCAGCCGCTGGAACAATATGGAGTCAAATTATTATCCATCGGGTTTCTCACTCCACCAGATAGCCCTGTAGTGTGGCGAGGTCCTATGGCAAGCTCTGCTTTAAAACAATTTATCAGCGATGCTGAATGGGGCGAACTTGATTATTTGTTTATCGATATGCCACCCGGAACTAGCGACATCCATCTTACATTAGTACAAACTGTACCCGTAACTGGAGCTATCATAGTAACTACTCCACAGAAGGTGGCCATTGCCGATGCTACAAAGGGTCTCGCAATGTTCAAACAACCACAAATCAATGTGCCCGTTCTGGGTATTGTAGAAAATATGGCTTACTTCACTCCTGAAGAGCTTCCTGATAATAAATACTTTATTTTTGGTAAAGACGGAGGCAAGAACTTATCAGAGAAGTATGACGTTCCTCTGCTAGGTCAGATTCCACTTGTACAAGGGATTAGAGAGAGCGGAGACAGCGGACTACCAGCCGTGATGAAAGAGGGAGTTACATCCACAGCGTTTAAAGATTTGGCAGAAGCCATGGCAAGACAGATTGCTATTAGAAATGCTAACTTTGCCGAAACCAAGAAGGTTGAAATGAAAGTATAATGAGCAGCACAAAAACTAAAAGGGATGATTTAAATGTAAGGGTGGAAGATGCCCTTGATAAAATCCGCCCCTATCTGGTAATGGATGGAGGGAATGTGCGCGTACTTGAAATAACAAAAGAAAAGAAACTCGTTCTGGAGTTTATGGGCAATTGTGGCACATGCCCCATGTCCACCATGACCTTCAAAGCCGGTGTGGAGGAAGCCGTAAAAAAGTCCGTTCCGGAGATTAGCCACATCGAAGTGGTGAATATGCCCGCAGTTTAATCCTCGAGTTAAATAATACTTAAATCACTTCTATATGACCTCTGTTAAATACGCAAAGTTCATGAGCACGGTAGGGGCAATAACCATAATGGTGTGGGCAGTATTAAAAATTGTCCACTTTGAATTCGAAAACCACTATCAATTATTATTGCTTGGATCTATTTTAACTACTGTTGGTCAAAGCTGGGAGATTAAGTTACTAAAGCAGAGGATCAAAGAATAAGACAATTTAAAATCCTTCTAATTCGTCTTTGCAAGGGAAGTACGACTGAAGCGATCTCAAATATTGGGGTCAATTTTGGGGATTGCTTCACTACGTTCGCAATGACGCGTAGATTTTTAGAGATGTCCTTAGGTTACTGCATTTCTTTTTATCCCATTAAGAGATAGATTTTAATAATTTAGCGTTAAACTGAAGAGCATAACTATGCTCTAATGGGCTTTCAAAGACCTTTTTTGAAGTACTTGTGAGGAAATTACTGTATATCATTCTATTGGGAATAGGGTTGACTTCACAAGTCAGCGCACAGGAACGATGTGCTACAGTTGAGTACCAGAAAATAATCAACCCTCAGCACTCTCTTAAGGAAGTTCAATTTGAGAATTGGATCAGCAACCAATATGTAGCGCCTAGAATAAAAACTTTTGACACGAAAGGCACTTCCAGCACTACTTATGTTATCCCTGTTGTCTTTCATGTCATCCACAACGGGGAGGCTATTGGAACAGGTACTAATATTTTAGACGAGCAGCTTATTTCTCAAATCAATGTGCTCAATAAAGATTTTCAGCGTCTCAATGCTGACGCTTCGCAAACCCCTTCCGAGTTTTTGTCCGTTGCCGGAAACCTTGATATAGAATTTGTGTTGGCTAAGCAGGATCCTGAAGGATTGGCCACCAACGGAATCATAAGAACACAAGGCACGAAAACAGAATGGACTCTTGCCGACAATCTAGAATTCAAATCATTGAGTTATTGGCCTTCGGAAGACTACATGAATATTTGGATCATTAATTTCAACGATCCATCCAACTTTATTGGATATGCGCAGTTCCCTGAACCCGGGGGAACCGGGTTGCCAGGTTTAGAAGGTTCCTCCTCAGATCCCTTGACGGATGGAGTCGTCATCAACTATAGGGATGTGGGGTCGGTGGATGATGAACCCATTCCGGGGGCTTTTAATCTAGAAGCACAATTTAACAAGGGACGAACAGCCACCCACGAAATTGGTCACTTCTTTGGTCTTCGTCATATCTGGGGCGATGCGAGCAGTTGCAGTGCCACTGATTACGTAGATGACACTCCCGCGCAAAGCAATGAAACTACGGGTTGCCCAGGTAATCCCCAAGTAAGCTGCACCACCAACAAAATGTTTCAAAACTATCTCGATTATACCAATGATGCGTGCATGAACCTCTTTACTGCTGGCCAAGTCACACGAATGGAAATCATTTTACAGAACAGCCCAAGAAGAGCCAGCCTCACTTCTTCAATAGGCTCTCAAGATCCTACACCGGTTGCCAATGATCTTGGGATCAGGGAAATACTCAACCCCGGAATTACTTCCTGTGGAGGAACCATTTCACCTACTATTGAGGTCAGGAACTACGGAAATAACGCTATTACTTCTGCCAGAATAGAATTCAAACTGAACGGAAGTCCTCAAGAAACAAAGGATGTAGTTCTTAATTTAAATCCACTTGATGTAGCTACTGTTAATTTTAACACCGTCAACTTAGCCGCGCCAAGTACATCGCAAGTCAGCTTTGAAATTCTTCTTACCAACGGAGTAGCTGACAGTAAAGCTTCTGATAACCTTGCTGCGCATACTTCTGAGGTTCCCTTCATCGACACTGTTCCATTTTTTGAGTTCTTTGATTCCACACCAAGCACTTGGACTATTCAAAACCCAGATCAACTTACTACCTGGAGTAACATTGCTGCACCGAATGGCGTAGCTGGAAACAAAGCCATGTACATGAGTTTTTACGATTACGAAGAAAAAGGCGTAGTCGACAGGTTACTGACACCCATCATCAACCTAGATGGTGCAAGTGCTGCGATTTTAAGATTTGATCGATCCCATGCTAAATACCCCAGCACAAGCCTGATCGATGGACTGAAAATAATTGTAATAAGTAATTGTAATTCAGATTTAAACTCAGGCACGGAAGTGTTTAATAAATTCGGTGACGAGCTGGCCACGACCGCGTCCACTTCGAATGCATTTACTCCATCAGATGCCTCGGAATGGGAAACAGAATCCATTTCATTAAATCAATTCATCGGATCAGGTAATTTACAGATTGCTTTTATTGGCCAAAATGGAAATGGTAATAACCTGTTTTTAGATAATGTCTATGTTTTAACTAGCGACCTCACCGATGTAGTGATCAAAGAAATTGCAAGTCCCTCTCCAGTAGTCAATAAAAATGTAGTAATTCCTACCATTAGCATGAGGAATGAAGGAAGTGTCTCCATAACGAGCATAAAAGTAGAGACTAAAATAAATGGTACAGTTGCCTCTACAAAGTTGTTTTCAGGAATTACACTTTTAACAGGTGCCGATATGGAATTGACACTTGATCCGATCACGTTAAATTCCGGAACCAACGAAGTAGTCTTTACATTACTGGAACCCAACGGGGGTACTGATGAAACTCCTTTTAATAACTCCAAAACACGAACTGTCATAGTCAATCAATCCAACGAAACGATTCCCGCAAGGCAAAACTTTAACCTTTCCTTCGAGGACTCATGGACCATTGTAAGTCAGGCGGATATGTTGAACTGGGAACTGACCACTACTAACAAAGGAACTTCACTGGTTTATAGGGCTTTCAATAACACCTTTAAAACAGATGAAGCTTGGTTGGTGAGTCCGGTACTCGATTTCTCTAAAACTGTAAAAGCAAGTATGTTCTTTGACGTGAGCTATGCACAAAGTAACAAAGGAAATGAGCGACTTAAAGTGTTATCATCGGTTGATGGAGGAATAAATTTCAATGAAACCCAATATGACCAACTCGGCAATCAATTTTTATCTACCAACAATAACTCAGCATGGGCCCCTGCTACAGACATTGATTGGAAAAGAGAATTTGTAAATCTCAACGACCTGGTAGGAGAAGACAACGTTCGGCTGGCTTTTGTAGCCGTGAACGACAACGGCAATAATCTATACCTCGATGAAATTGAATTATATAATGACGACAATCCATCTCCCCCCATCACCACTTCACTGTATAGTGTGCACACCACATCATTTGATGAAATCAAAATAACATTCAATCTGCCCGAGAAGGAAACATCGCGACTTCAGGTGTATAATTCAATGGGTCAACTTGTACTGGATAATTTACTCCCCTATAATTTGAACCAGACCTATACCG
>JBATLM010000175.1:0-1877 GCA_049289315.1 Cyclobacteriaceae bacterium | reverse complement strand
AATAATTCAGAAGTGTCAAACCTTGCAAGTAGGGTTGAAATGGATTGATATGTGGCATGAGTCCAGTGACAGAGGCTAATGATGTTTACTCAGTATAGCTTGTTTAACAAGTACAATGGCCACTACCACAGGTCTGCTATTATCTGGCTGATGCTCTTAATATTGCTAATGCTGACAAGTTGTGGTGGAAGCGGTAAGATTTCTTATCAGCCGCCCTACATACCTATCAAAATAGGCATTAATACAAATGGAGAGATTACTATTCAACCTTCGACAGAAATAGGAATACAAACAAACTTCGGAACTTTCGAACTTGGTGGAAACGTAAGTTATGACATCCCAAGTCTTAGACAAAATGAGACTTATAAAGATAAACGTTTATTAATTGTTCGAGTTGACCATAAAGCCACGGTTTTTGAACTCACCGAGGGTGAAGAATTCAGAATTGAGTTTCAGGACAACAATACTGGATACAACAAAGTAAGGCTGGTTTATGAGGAAGATGAAGATATTGTTTTGGAATTGGAGTCGGCCCAATCAGGCGCTTTAGTACAAGCCTCCACTAATGTAGTTCAACTGCCAACAGCAACACGCAGACCGCCAACTGCAACACGCAGATCGCCAACTGCCACACCTAAACCGCCAACCCCACGCGCTACAAGTACACCAATTCCTACACGCCAATTATCTCCAACTTCATCGCCTACGCCACTGGCCACGGCATTACCGCTCGTCACTTTGCCATGTTCAAGAGTAAATAATGGGCACGCATTTGACGGAGGACTTTTACTTGGGTGTGAAGGCTATGTTTACTATGCTTTCTATAACGACCACCACATTGAAAAGGTGGTGATATCTGAAGCGCAAGCCAGGGCAAACCAGAAAACTTATTGCGGTAGTGATTCGGAAAGCCCCTATTTGGAGTGGGGTCTAAATCTGGCCTTCTGCAAAGCTAAAAGCCAATATGGGAAGAGTCTTGGCAATGCACAACCTTATGTTGACAATCTTACCATCACATTTGGTAACGGGGTCGTCAACTTTAATGGCGAGTTTGGTTTACAAAGATTCATTATCACTCGTGATAGGTGGGATTTCAGTCAATAAAACGTCTCCCACGGATAGGGCTTCACTTTATTGTTGACTCAAATGTCAAGACAGGTGGACTTCACATCAATCCCAGCCATCACTGACACAAATCGTTAAGTCGCCTAACGCAACAAAGGATATCTGAATGACATCTCCCTACATTTCAAGAAAGTATCACGAACTGGAAATCGAACGGGTCAAGCGGGACTGCGAGAGAAGAATCGCCGATTTGCAACACCAGCAAGCGTCTGTGTCGGATATACAAAACCAGAATAAAAGCGATGAACACTGGCTTTATGCAAAAACCCAGAAATGAGCCAAGTCCACAAAAATCTTTCTCCAGATGACGATTGGGATCAGTCTTTTCCTTTCTTTGGTACTTCGGTTGGTTATTTTTCTCTTTCAGATAGAAGCGTGCCACCTTTCAGTTGATCTGTCATGGTTAGGTCCCATTGTCGATTTCCTCTCCCAAAGAAATGTGTTAGAAATAGTTGGGGAAGGTCTCGCCCTTTCAGCAAGCATCGAATTAATTTACATGCTATTTACTGAAGGTCTTGATGAAGCGGTAGATCCTTTAATCATCGGGACAGCTTCCGGGATTCTGATTTTATTATCTCAGGACAATGTGTCAGAAAACTCAGTAAGTATTTTGATTCTCGCAGTCGTTCTTGCAGTGCTGTTCGCGGTGCAACGTATCTTTTTCAGAAAGAGATCTATAGCTAAAATCCCCGAAGCAAAATAACGAGCGGCCTATTACGTTTATTCAGCCAGTCCCAGTGGAACGCCTGCAC
>JBATLM010000174.1:0-37675 GCA_049289315.1 Cyclobacteriaceae bacterium | reverse complement strand
GGATGAAGACGGGCAGTTTATATATATCGTGGACAAACGAGAAAGCGGACCAGTTGCTAGAAAGATCCATGTGGTAGCAGGTACTTCTTCAAATAAGGAAACTGAAATAGCAGAAGGCCTTCAAGGGGATGAGCAGATCGTTGATCGCGGCTTTAGAGAGTTGACAGAGGGTGTAGAAGTGATGATTGCCAACAATGAAGCTGCTCCTACTGGAGTGGCCAAGAAATAATTTAAAAACCTCATACTAAAATAATTATGAGTGATAATAAAAAAGATTTAAAGGTTGATAAGGAGTTCGGGGTTACCACCTTATCCATAAACAATAGGACAACGGTAGGTTTTTTAGCGTTTCTTATTGCTGTGATGGGTATCTCCACTTACATCAGCTTACCTAAAGATAGTTATCCTGAAATCAAACAACCGGTGGTGTATGTGGGTACGCCTTATCCTGGAAACTCTCCTATTGATATGGAGAACCTGGTCACAAGGGAAATTGAAAAGGAGATAAACACCATCTCAGAGGTAGATAATATTAAATCGACTTCGGTTCAGGATTACTCAACTATTATAGTGGAGTTTAACACCGATACCGATGTGGAGGATGCCCTCACAAAAGTGAAGGATGCGGTTGACCGTGCTAAGCCGGAATTACCGGATGACTTGCCAAGCGATCCGAATGTATTTGAGTTAAACTTTTCTGAGTTTCCAATTTTGAATATTAACCTGTCTGGTAATTACTCCTTGGAACAATTGAAGAACTACGGAGAATATTTGGAGGATGAGATAGAGCGTATAACAGAGATTTCAAAAGTTGAAATTAGAGGTGTAGATGAGCGTGAGGTGAAAGTCAAGGTAGATCCGTATCTATTGGAAGCGCGCAAAATAAATTTTGCTGATATTGAAAATGCAATATCGGCTGAAAACGTTACCCTTTCTGGTGGAAATATTTTAGATGATGGAATCAGAAGAACGTTGCGTGTAGTGGGTGAATTTTCAAGCCCAAAACAACTTGAAGATGTAATTGTAAAAAATGAAAAAGGCAATATTGTATACTTAAGGGATATTGCCACAATTGAGTTCGACTATGTAGAGACCACGAGTTATGCCAGATTGGCGAAACAGCCAGTGGTAATGGTGGATGTAATCAAAAGAAGTGGACAAAACCTATTGATTGCAACGGAAAAGGTAAATGCGGTTTTGGCAAAGGCCAAAGCAGACGTTTTTCCTTCTGACTTAAGTGTGAGTATCACCAATGATCAATCCTCCTTTACTAAGGAGATGGTAAGTAGCCTTGAGAATAACATCATCTCTGGTGTGATAGTAGTGGTTGGTGTATTGATGCTGTTCTTAGGAACACGTAATGCATTGTTTGTCGGTATTGCGATTCCATTATCAATGCTGTTATCATTTTTGATATTAGGAGCATTGGGTTATACCATTAATATGATGGTGTTGTTTGGTATGATCATGGCGCTGGGGATGCTGGTGGACAACGGTATAGTTGTGGTAGAGAACGTGTACCGTCTTTATGAGGAAGGGTACGATTTGCTCAGTGCTGCGAAACTGGGAGTGGGTGAAATAGCCTGGCCTATTATTGCATCTACGGCAACTACATTGGCTGCCTTTTTACCATTGGCCATGTGGCCTGGTATTATGGGAGAGTTTATGAAATATCTTCCTATTACACTCATTGTGGTACTAAGTTCTTCGCTTTTTGTCGGCTTAATCATTGTACCCGTGATTGCTTCACTTTCAATGAAGCATGAAAGTGCTGAAACTGTGAACAAGAAAAAAATGTGGAAACGCGTAGCCATTTACCTAGGGGTTGGTGCTGTGATCATATTGTTACAAGTGTTTTGGTTGGGAAACATCCTTATTGCATTGGCTCTGCTCACGTTGCTGAACGTATTTGTTTTTGTTCCGGCATCGCGTAAGTTTCAAAATGTTTATCTACCAAGATTAGAAGGCAGGTACTCCAGAGTAGTTGCTTTTGCTTTGAGAGGTAAAAATCCAAGATGGGTTTTTGGTGGAGCAGTGGCTACCTTATTTATCTCTTTTGCGTTGATGATTGTCTTCCCTCCAAAAGTTGTTTACTTCCCTGTCAATGTACCAAAGTATATCAATGTGTTTATTGAATTTCCTGTAGGTACTGACATTGAGGAGACCGACAAGTTTACCAGAATTATTGAGGACAGGGTAATCGAGTTGGTAAAGCCTTACGATAAAATTGTAGAGTCTGTAATTGGCAATGTGGGGCAGGGTACTGGAGATCCAAACGACCCTTCCAACATCGGACAAGCAGACACACCCAATAAGGCGCGCATTACAGTCAATTTTGTGGACTTTAAGTACCGTGATGGTATCAACACCAATACAATATTGGATGAAGTTCGTGATGGAATTCAGGGTTATCCTGGGGTAACGGTTACGGTGGATAAAAACGCTGATGGGCCTCCTACAGGTAAGCCAATTCAGATTGAGCTTTCTGGTGACGATTTTCAAACACTTATAAAAGTGACTGAAGACATGAGGAAAACGATCAATGAGTCGGGCATACCAGGGATTGAAAAATTGAAAACTGACCTGGAAACGGGTAAGCCTGAATTGATTGTTCATATCGATCGCGAAAAGGCAAGAAGGTTTGGTTTGTCTACCTACTCTGTAGCCAATGAGGTGCGTACATCTCTTTTTGGAAAAGAAGTTTCTAAATACAAGCAAGGGGAGGATGATTATAAAATCCAATTGAGACTGGAGGATAAGTACCGTTATGATATTGATGCTTTGATGAACAAGAGCATTACTTTCCGTGATCAGACCAGTGGCAGGATTGCGCAAGTTCCTATCTCTTCGGTAGCCAATGCTGAACTTACGTCAACATATGGATCTGTTAAGCGGAAGGATCTTAAGCGGATGATCACCATGTCATCCAACGTGTTGAGTGGCTATAACGCAACTGAGATTAATGATCAGATTAAATTATTGCTTGCTGACTTTAAAATGCCTCCTGGATACACATTCAACTTTGGCGGTGAGCAAGAAAAGCAGGCTGAAGAAATGAGCTTTTTGGGGGGTGCATTATTATTAGCAGTATTCTTGATCTTCCTCATCATTGTGGCACAGTTCAATAAGATAACAGCACCGCTGATTATCATGACATCAGTTTTGTTTAGTACCATTGGTGTTTTCCTTGGACTGTTAATTTTTAGAATGGATTTCGTGGTGATTATGACCATGATTGGTATTATCTCTCTGGCGGGTGTGGTTGTGAACAACGCTATCGTTTTGATTGACTTTATCGAGTTGAAAAAGAAACGCAGGAGAGAGGAATTGGGCTTGGAGCGTTTGCCTATGGAGGAAGTGGTGAAGGCAATTGCGGAAGCAGGAAAGACACGTTTGCGCCCGGTATTGTTGACAGCTATTACAACGGTATTAGGATTGATTCCGTTAGCAGTGGGTATCAATATAGACTTCATCAAGTTTTTTCAAACCTATGATGCTGACTTCTACATTGGAGGGGACAGCGTAATGTTCTGGGGGCCGTTGTCCTGGACAATCATCTACGGACTTACCTTTGCCACCTTCCTTACATTGGTGGTGGTGCCGGTAATGTACCTATTGGTAGAAAAGCTGAACAGAAGATTAGGCATTGGATAATCCAGCTTAATAAAACCATTTAGACCGCATCCTTGTTATACAAGAGGATGCGGTCTTTTTTTAAATGAAAGCACAAAAAATATTTATGGTCTTTATTTTTATTTTGCTATTTCTGGCAATCGATTACTACGTTTTTCAAGCAGTTTTACTGGTTAGTAAGAATTGGTCAGATGGCTGGAGGACTGCTTTTCGTCTTTCATTTTGGGTACCTACTCTTATAAGTATTGCAGCTTTAGTCTGGTGGGCATTTGATAATCCATACACCTACAGTGCTTCACTTCGCAATTGGGTAATCACAGGCTTATTCACAATATATTTTTCAAAGTTTTTTGCAGTGCTTTTTCTTTTTGCTGAAGATATTCAGCGGGGTGCTCGCTATGTGATTTCTTTGTTTAACAACAATAAGCCAGCCGGCCTTCCGGGACCTGCTATCCCCCGCTCAGAGTTTTTATCTCAGGCGGCTTTGATAGCCGCAACTGTTCCTTTTGGTGCTTTTACTTACGGTATTATTTCCGGGGCTCATGATTACAGGATAAGAAGGCAGATTGTTACGCTCCCTAATTTGCCGAAAGCGTTTGATGGCATAAGCATTGGGCAGTTGTCAGACATCCATTCCGGAAGTTTTTTTAATAAGACTGCCGTGAGGGGAGGCGTTGAAATGCTTCTAAAGGAGAAACCGGACGTCATATTCTTTACAGGAGACTTAGTGAATAACCAGACATCTGAGTTAAAAGATTACTTTGATGTGTTTAATAAAGTAAAAGCTCCTCTTGGTGTGTTTTCTGTTACGGGAAATCATGACTATGGTGATTATCACCGGTGGGAAAGTGCCAACGCTAAGGCACAGAATTTTCAGGATCTCATTCGTGCACACAAGGAATTAGGTTTTGATCTTTTGCAAAATGAAAACCGGTGGCTGAAAGCCGATGGAGAGCAGATAGCAATTTTGGGAAATGAAAACTGGGGAGCGGGCAGGTTTGCGAAATATGGCAAACTGGATCAGGCCTATAAAGGCACAGAAGAAGCAGCGGTAAAGCTCTTGCTTAGCCATGACCCGAGCCATTGGGATGCACAGGTAAGACAGAATTATAAAGACATTGATATGATGTTTGCCGGGCACACACACGGGTTTCAGTTTGGAGTAGAAGTGGGTGGGTTTAAATGGAGCCCTTCTCAATATATTTATAAACAGTGGGCAGGGCTTTACAAAGAAGAGGAGCAATACCTTTATGTCAACCGTGGGTTTGGATACCTTGGATATCCGGGCAGAGTAGGAATACCTCCGGAGATTACAATTGTTACCTTAAAGCGGGCTTGATCTAGCCGAGGTATTTGGAAGGTGTCTTTCCTGTTACCTTTTTGAATGCCCTGTTAAAATTAGATAGGTTGGTGAATCCTGATTGATAGCAAATGTCCTGAATAGAAAGGTCTTTGTCAATCAACATCTTGCATGCCTGACTTACCCTTACCTCGTTTAGGAAATTGGTATAGGTTTTCCCTGTCCTAGTTTTAAAATATCTACAGAAGGCTTCCTCAGTAAGGCTGGCCACTTTAGCTACCTCTTCAATGTAAACCTTGCGGTGACTCTCTCGAAGTGTAAACTGAAGAATTTCGTTCATCCGTTTGCCTTCATTGGTTCTATATTTTTCTAGCGAGGCTATTACACTTAACACCTCGATTTCATTCGATTCAGTTAAAAGCTTAATTATTTCAAAAAAGGTGATGACTTTATCTATTCCTTTTTGTTTAACTACACGCTTTAGAAGTTCGGTTGCTTTTTCTTTTGTAGCTCCTAAAAGTTTGAATCCCCTGCCAGCCTTGGAAACCCACTTCATTGTGTCCTCCATTTCCTGAAGCTGCCAGAAGACGTTTCCCAGATAATTCTCATCAAAGAAAATGGAAACGGAGGAGGCCTCGAGTTTACTCCCAGGCTCATAGTAAGCAGGATCATTCTTAAATACATGAGCCTGATGACTTCCGATTACGAAAAAATCTCCAGGGGAGAAACGCCCAACATAGTCACCGGCTATCAAAGTGCCTTCGCTCTTCTCGATCCACATAATTTGTATTTCATTGTGTTGGTGGAGCTTATCATAGAAATGAGGCATTCTGTCCAACTGGGCTCTGAATGCTTCTTTCATAATATGTGGGACCTGAAATGAAACAATCTTCATGACGTATTTTGATAGTATTGAATGTTAAATTATTAATTTTTTGTCAAAATAGTATTGAAATCCATTATTTTAAATTATTCATGCTCCAAACAGGCAGGTTATCTTTGTTCTGTCAATTTTAACCTCTTTAATATGAGCATTCAATGGAAGGGAGTTTTCCCAGCACTTACCACAAAATTCACAAGCGTTCATCAACTCGATTTTGATTTGTTTGAAAAAAACCTGAAGGTTCAACTTGATGCGGGTGTGGATGGAGTGATTCTGGGAGGAACACTTGGGGAATCAAGTGTACTGGAAAATGCAGAGAAAGTAGATCTTATAAAATTTACAGTTGATAAGGTAAATGGAAAAGTTCCTGTCGTGATGAATATTGCTGAGGGCAGCACTGCCGAGGCTGTGAGGGTAGCCCATGAAGCTGAAAAAAATGGTGCATCCGGATTGATGCTTTTGCCTCCTATGAGGTACAAATCAGATCATAGAGAAACGGTTTCTTATTTCGGTGCCGTTGCTGAATCTACGGCATTGCCCATCATGATTTATAATAACCCCGTTGATTACAAAACGGAAGTGACGCTGGATATGTTTGATGATTTGACCAAGTACAAAAACATCAACGCAGTGAAAGAGTCGACTCGCGATGTCTCCAACGTTACCAGAATGATTAACAGATTCGGAGATCGCTTCAGTATACTATGTGGAGTGGACACCTTGGCTATGGAAGAATTGGTGATGGGTGCCAATGGATGGGTTGCGGGATTGGTTTGTGCATTTCCAAGAGAAACAGTGGCGGTGTATCGACTGGTTAAAGCTGGAAAATTGGAAGAGGCGCTCAAAATCTACAGATGGTTCTTACCTATCTTGGAATTAGATATCCATCCAAAATTAGTTCAGTACATTAAACTAGCGGAAGCCGAAGAGGGGATTGGGTCTGAACATGTGCGGCCCCCTCGTCTTACATTAGTAGGGGAAGAAAGGGAGCGCGTGCTAAAGATCATTCGTGATGGAATTAAAACCAGACCGAAACTGTAATGACCTGGGTGCTGGATTCTTGATGTGCCCAATCTCAAATTGTTATTTTTGTATGTAAACAAGGAATTAAAACACAGATTATGTCATTTAAAGATGCTACCCTAAGCGAAGTAGATGTTGCCATGAATGAAGCGCATCTTGCCTTTTTATCTTTTAAAAATTTTAGTGGAAAGAAAAGAGCAGCTTTCCTTCGTGCAATAGCCGATGAAATAGAAGGATTAGGAGACGAGTTGGTAAAAACAGCGATGTCAGAAACGGCATTGCCGGAGGCGAGGATCATTGGAGAGCGTGGTAGAACTACGGGACATTGTCGCATGTTTGCTGATTATATTGAAGAAGGTTCCTGGGTAGAGGCAAGAGTAGATACAGCCTTACCTGGAAGAGCTCCGGTTCCTAAACCAGACATCAGAAAAAAACTTGTCCCGCTTGGTCCTGTGGTAGTCTTTGGTGCTGCTAATTTTCCTTTAGCCTATTCCACGGCAGGTGGTGATACCGCCTCAGCTTTGGCTGCTGGTTGTCCTGTAATAGTAAAAGCACATCCGGCTCACGCTAAAACTTCCGAACTGGTTGCAAGTGCTATTAAGAAAGCTATGAGTACTACAGGAATGCCCACAGGTGTTTTCCAACATTTACATGGTGCAGGCTTTGAAATAGGTCAGGCATTGGTGAAGCATCCACGAACCAGCGCTGTAGGATTTACGGGTTCATTTGTTGGCGGTAAGGCTTTGTTTGACCTGGCAAACCAACGGCCAATACCTATTCCGGTATTTGCAGAGATGAGTAGCATCAACCCGGTAATATTATTACCAGAAACTCTAAAAAAGAATTTTGATAAGACGGCTTCAATGATGGCGTCTTCATTAGTACTTGGGGTAGGCCAATTTTGTACCAACCCTGGACTAGTACTTGCTGTAGAAGGAGAGGGTCTTGAACAATTTATTAAAAACTTTTCAGCTGAGATCAGTAAGTCACTTCCTGCTGAAATGTTGCACAAAGGTATAGCTGCAAATTACGTAAAACGTTTGTCTGAAACCCTGGCTCAAAAGGGAGTGAAACTGGAGGTTCAGGCTGAAGCTGAATCTAAAATTGGAGACAAAGATCAAGGCCGACCAACAGTGGCTTCTGTGCCGGCATCTACGTTTTTGGAAAATTCATCTCTTGCCGAAGAGGTATTTGGTCCATTTTCATTGATCATTCGTTGTGCCAATATGAATGAACTCAACAAGGTGGTTTCACATCTTCATGGGCAACTAACAGCTAGCATTATTGCTGAAGAAGAAGAAATCACCAAACATACTAACCTAACAAACATTTTAGTAGAGAAGGCGGGTCGCTTGATTATCAACGGTGTTCCTACGGGTGTTGAAGTTTGCCCTTCACAAAATCACGGTGGTCCATTTCCTGCCACTACAGATTCCAGGTTTACAGCAGTTGGTACAGATGCGATCAAAAGATTTGCAAGGCCTGTTTCGTTTCAAAACTTTCCTGATTCACTTTTACCTGAAGAGCTTAAGAACGCCAATGGTTTAGGTATTATGAGAATGTTGAACGGAGAGCTGACACGCAAAGGGTTGTAGAATGCTCTTTATAGGTGCAGAAGATATTGAAAAGCATTCTAACTATCCTGCTTTAATTGAAGCGTTGAGGTCGGCATTTCAAAAACAATACAACATACCAAAGCGTCATCATCATCAATACCCAAACCCAAAAGAAGGTCTAGAGTCTACATTGTTGCTGATGCCTGCGTGGGATGATGGTGAGAATTTAGGAGTTAAAGTGGTCAACGTATCTCCTAACAACAGCAAATACAATTTGCCTACCATTCAGGGAAGCTACCTGCTTTTTGATCTGCAAACTGGTACACCTAAGGCTATCTTCGATGCCAAAATGCTGACCAACAAAAGAACAGCTGCAGCATCTGCTTTGGCTTCCGAATACCTTTCAAGAAAAGATGCGAAGTGCCTGCTTATGATTGGTAATGGAGCATTAGCACCCGAACTGATAAAAGCACATGCATCAGTACGACCGATTAAAAAAGTGTACTTATGGGGAAGAAACTTTGAAAAATCTCAAGCGATAGCTCGACAATTTTCTGAAATCGAAGTTGTTCCAGTAAAAGACTACACGGGACACATGGAGGAAGCTGATATTATCTCCTGTGCTACTTTAAGTCCAGCACCATTGATCTTTGGTAAACACATCAAGGAAGGGCAGCATTATGATTTGGTGGGTGCCTACAAACCCGACATGCGCGAGGCTGATGATGAGTTCATCTCATCGGTAAGTATCCATGTCGATAACTATGATGGGGCTACAACTGAGACTGGTGACCTGGTTATTCCATTGAGAGAAGGTACAATCACCAGAGAGAAGATTCTTTCCGAGTTATTTGAACTATGCCAATCGAAAAAAGAGGGAAGGAAAAACGATAAGGAAATTACCTGTTTTAAATCAGTTGGGCAGGCTCTCGAGGATTTAGCCGGAGCCAAACTGGTTTACGATGCGTACGAAAAACAATAACCTGATTATTATATACTTGGATAGTTAGCGCAGATAGAATTTTTATGAAAAAAACATTTTTTTGTATTGATGCCCACACCTGTGGTAACCCGGTTCGCCTGGTAGCTGGCGGAGGCCCCATATTACAAGGAGCTAACATGAGTGAGAAGCGTCAACACTTTTTGAAAGAATTTGATTGGATTAGGAAAGGACTCATGTTTGAGCCGCGCGGTCATGACATGATGAGCGGAAGTATTCTTTATCCACCTTCCGATCCGCAGAATGATATTGGTGTTTTGTTCATTGAGACTAGCGGATGTTTACCTATGTGTGGTCATGGTACAATCGGTACAGTAACTATTGCCATAGAGGAAGGCTTGGTTGTGCCGAAGACACCGGGCAAACTTAGATTGGAAACACCTGCAGGACTTGTGCTGATTGAGTATGTGCAGGAAGGAAAAAAAGTGAGGTCAGTAAAACTTAGAAATGTAAAAGCTTACCTCGCGGCTGAAAATCTGGCCGCCCAGTGTCCTGATTTGGGCGAACTTACTTTTGATGTTTCCTATGGAGGAAATTTTTATGCTATAGTAGATGTTCAATCAAATTTTAAAGGTATTGAAAACTATACGGCCGATCAATTGGTAGGTTGGAGCAGGGCATTGAGGAAGAATATTAATGATAAGTATGATTTCGTTCATCCTGAAAACCCTACGATCAATGGATGTAGCCATATCCTTTGGACAGGAGCTACCATTGATCCAAACGCGACAGCTCGCAATGCAGTGTTTTATGGAGACAAAGCGATAGATCGTTCTCCTTGTGGCACAGGTACATCTGCCAGACTGGCCCAGTGGTATGCCAAAGGAAAATTAAAGCAAGGTGAGCCATTCATTCATGAAAGTATTATTGGCTCTAAATTCACTGGCAGAATTGAGGAAGTGACTGAACTGGATGGTAAGCCAGCCATTATTCCCAGTATTGAGGGATGGGCGATGGTTACCGGATACAACAATATCATTGTAGATGATGATGATCCTTACGCACATGGTTTTCAGGTAATCTAGCAACCAGCATCCAGAATGAAAATAGGCATAATAGGAGGAGGTATAATTGGACTAACGTCTGCTTACTATTTAATGAAAGCAGGTCATAAAGTCACCATTATTGAAAAGGGTGGCTTGAAAGAGGGTTGTTCCTTTGGTAACGCGGGCATGATCGTGCCGAGTCATTTTATTCCGTTGGCTGCTCCGGGAATGATCTCAAAGGGAATTCGTTGGATGTTTAATTCGAAAAGCCCTTTTTACGTTAAGCCAAGCCTCAATCCTGATCTTATCAAATGGGGCTATCTCTTTTACAGGCATGCCAATCAAGCCAACGTAGACAAAGCCATTCCTGCGCTGAAGGAGTTGAGTTATTACAGTAAATCGTTGTATCAACAAATGTCAAAGGAATTGCCTTTTGATTTTGGTTATAATGAAAGGGGGTTGCTGATGTTGTACCAATCGGAAGCAATCGAAAAAGAAGAGAGAGAGACCGCTGAGATCGCTAATCATTATGGTGTGGAGGCGCGTGTACTTACTGCGGATCAGGTGCAGGAACTTGAACCGGATGTAAAAGTAAACGTAAGGGGAGGAGTTTACTTTCCTGGCGATGCACACCTTACTCCTCAGGATTTTATCACTCGGCTTATTCTTTTCCTTAAAGAGTCAGGCGTAGAATTTATTACTGACTGTGAAGTCTTTGATTTTAAAGTTGACAACAATAAGATAAAAGAGTTGACAACTAACCTTGGCAATTATTCATTTGACGAAGTTGTATTAGCTACTGGGTCATGGTCAGGTACCATAGCCAAACGACTTCAGCTTACTTTACCCATGCAAGCAGGAAAGGGGTATAGTTTTACATTGAATAATGTTCAGAAAAACATCCGAATACCTTCCATTTTTCTGGAGGCAAGAGTAGCAGTAACTCCAATGGAGAACAACCTACGCTTTGGTGGTACAATGGAAATTACGGGAGTGAATCACAAAATCAGTATGAATCGGGTACGAGGAATTGTTGAATCAATCCCTAGATATTATCCCGAAATGAAGGTGGATGTTCCGGCAAAGGAAAAAGTTTGGCATGGGTTGAGGCCATGCTCACCTGATGGGCTTCCCTACATTGGTAGAAGTCAGCAAATTACTAATTTCATAATCGCCACAGGGCATTCCATGTTAGGCCTTAGCCTCGGCCCTGGTACAGGAAAGATAGTAGCGGATCTAGTAGATGAAAAAAAGCCAGATATAAGCTTGTCCACTTTCGATCCAGAACGCTTCAATTAGCTTCATATTAGGTCGTTTTGCCTATAATTCCCGCATTCAGATAGTCAGGGAGATTTTATTTAAACTTTAGGTAACGTTTCTCGTAAATTAAGGTAACTGATTTATGGTAGACTACGTGCCTATAATGTTTCCCTATACCTCCAACCCCACAACGAATGCTTAAAAATAACCTCAAACTAGCCATCCGATCCCTGTTGAGACAAAAAGGATATGCTTTTATTAACATAGCAGGTCTTGCAGTAGGTATAGCCAGCTGTTTGTTGATTGCCCTGTTTGTGCAGAATGAATTTTCGTATGATAAGTTCTACAAGGATGCGGATCAAATTCACAAGATGGTACTGGAGCGCATTTACCCTGATCACTCCACTTATTATTCTACCATACCTCACTCATTTGCCAGCGTAGCTGTTAGGGATTACCCTGAAATTGAAAGCGCAACCCTTTTAGTAGGTCCTTTTGGGAATATTTTGGTCTCCTACACTAACGATAAGGATGAGAAAAAAGAATTTGAGGAGAATTATGTGTTTGCATCCGACAGTAACTTCTTTTCCACTTTTGATTTTAAAATTATTAAAGGAGATGAGGCTACGTTACTGAACAACCCCAATGATATGGTGATGACTGAAAGTACCGCCCATAGGTATTTTGGTAATGAAGACCCCATTGGAAAAACTATGACAACGGGCTTTGGTGAGTTTACAGTAACAGGTGTTTGTGAAGATGTTCCTGATAATTCTCACATGAAGTTTGATATGCTGGTGGCGTTGCAAACCTTTCCTTTTGTTGATATTGAAAACTTTACAAGCTTCTCAGCGCATTGTTACTTTAAACTTTCTCCTGGTGCAGATTATAAGGCGTTGGAATCAAAGTTTCCTCAAATGGTGGAGACGTATGCCTCAGCGCAAATAGAACGCGATCTAGGTAAATCATGGGAAGATTATAAGAAAGAGGGAAATGGATATAGGTACTTTCTTCAGCCTATTGCCTCTATTCATTTAGACGCCACTAATCTGGAGGGAAAAATGGATCCTGGTGGGAATGCTACTTCTGTTTATATCATGATATCGGTAGCGGCATTAATCCTTTTTATTGCCTGTATTAATTTTATGAATCTGGCAACAGCAAGGTCGGCAGAACGAGCAAAAGAGGTGGGGGTTAGGAAAACGATGGGGTCATTTAAAAAGCATCTCGTGTTTCAATTCCTCACCGAGTCTTTTGTGTTGAGTCTGATTGGGGTTGTTCTTGCTGTTTTATTAATCATGCTCGCCCTTCCCTACTTTAATGACCTTACGGGAAAATCACTCCAATTGATTTTTAGCCCATTGAATATCATTATCCTTTTATTGCTCACCACTTTTGTAGGCTTCCTTGCGGGAATTTACCCTTCTTTTGTTTTGTCTTCTTTCAATCCTGTGGTAGTCATGAAAGGAAACTTTACAGGACATCAAAAAGGGCATTGGATAAGAAACGGATTGGTGATCTTTCAATTTTGGATATCTATTGTGTTAATGATAGGCACATTGGTAATCCAACAACAGATGAAGTATATGAGAGAGAAATCTCTAGGGTTTGACAAGGATCAGCTGTTGATTGTTGAAAGGGTATTTAATCTTGATCCGCAAACAGTTAAGACCTATACGGAAGAGCTTAGACGGTCATCTCCTTTTGTTGATGCTGCTGGTAGTAATTCTGTGCCAGGAAGGTTACCAGATTTCTTTGGAGTTCAGTTTCAACCTGAGGGATCATCAGAAATACTTACTACTAAATCGATGATACTTGGTGACAGAACAGCTGAATTGCTTGGTCTGGAATTACTTGAAGGCAGATGGTTTACAGAGGAGACTAACGATTCCTTGTCCCTTATTCTAAATGAGTCAGCTGTGAAAGTAATGGGTTACAAAGATCCTATTGGAAGAAAGTTGAAAAATATTCGTCAAACTCCGGAGGGAAATGTTTCATTGGATTTTACGGTAATTGGAATTATGAAAGACTTTAATTTTCAGTCTCTTCGTGACCAGGTTACACCATTGGTTATTCAAAGCGCTTCAAGTTTCGGGGGTGGAATAGGGTATGTGATGGCAAGAGTAAAACCTGATCGAATACAGGAGGCCATTCAAGTAGCGGAGGCCAAGTGGCGTGAAGTTGCTCCAGAGCAACCATTTAAATTCACATTTCTTGATGAGGACCTGAAGGCCAACTATGAAGCAGATCAACGTACTGGAAAATTGTTTGCCGTGTTTTCAGGTTTGGCAATCTTTGTGGCATGTATTGGTCTTTTTGCACTGTCTGCTTACACGGCAAGTTTACGTACTAAGGAAATTGGAATTCGCAAAGTACTGGGGGCAAGTGTTGGACGCATTGTTGTGTTACTGGCCAGTGATTTCACCAAAATGGTATTGATCTCATTTTTGATGGCCATCCCGGTTGCCTGGTTTGTAATGGAGAGCTGGTGGCTCCAAAATTTCGCATACAGAATTCAGATTAGTGTTTGGACAATTTTAATCTCAGGGATAGCGGCTTTTCTGGTAGCCTGGTTGACGGTAAGTTTCCAATCGATAAAAGCGGCTGTGAAAAATCCTGTGCAATCATTGCGTAGTCAGTAATAATAGAAATAGGTGAAATAGAAAAAGCCAGATGGTAGTCATCTGGCTTTTTTATTATTTATAAGACATATAATTAATCGCGATTGTATCCACCGCCACCACCGCGGTCTTCTTTAGGACGCGCTTCATTAACGACAAGGTTCTTGCCCATAAAATCATGTCCGTTTAATTCAGTGATGGCTTTTCGAGCAGCATCATCATCTTTCATTTCCACAAAGCCAAAACCTCGACTTCGCTGGGTAAATTTGTCAGTGATAATTTTTGCTGAGTCGATTTCACCGTATTCTGCGAAAAGCGCCCTTAGTTCTTCTTCTGATGCCTTCCAGGGGATGTTGGCTACGTAAATGTTCATGGGTGTAGAGAAATTAAGTTACAATTTTTAATGGCTAACTTTAATAAGGACGATAAGGATACAAGACTTGTTACCTTGTTATGGTTATTCTAAGTTAGACCTTAACAAAGATATAATAATTTTTGTGATTTCCTTTTCACTAGAAGTGCCCCAAATCGCGTTTAAAGAGCCTTTTGTTAATTGTAGATTGGATTCTTGCTAATGAAAATGCTAAGATTCTTTTCTGCCATAAGCTGTATTTTTTTCGTCATAAAAGGCGTCCAGCCTAGAAGAACACCTGGAAATCCAAGCGCCATCCTGCTCCATTTCCACAGGTCAAAGTGATCATCGTGCTTAATGATTAGCCCGTCTTTAAAGATGAAATCGGCATCTATCTTATTGTGCACCTTCCTTCCGGTTTTTGAAAAACTATAGATAGCCTCCCAATGACAAGTTCCTTTTTCAGAATTTGTTTTGACGTTAGAAAAAGTAAGTACCAAATCTGTAGAGGCTACTGTAAGCATATGCCACATGGCTTTTGCTTTTCTGCCGTGTAGATCAGGAAACACCGGATCGTTAAAATGAATTTCGTCATGATAACACTCCTGCATCTGCTTCCAGTCTTTTTTTTGAAAAGCAGTATAAAACTTTGTGAGTAATTCAGAATTATCCATGGTCTCCTTTTACTTTAAACTCAAAAATATCAGGTCGGCTGTAGTGCCCGATTACGTCAAAATCCATTTTGGATTTAATGATCTCCCTATGGTCAATATCCGCATACAAGATGCCTTCCTCGTTGAAGAGCGGGCCAGCCAACACCTTTCCTAATGGAGAAATGATAATGCTGCCACCGCTGCACATGAGCGAAGGTTGATTTTCTATTTCCTTCTGCAATTCTTGTGGATACTGATCCTTGGTTACAAACTGATTGCAACCTAATACATAGCACCTACCTTCTGCTGCTATGTGTTCCATAGTGGCTTGCCAGGTTTGTCGACAATCAGCTGTGGGGGCAAGGTATATTTCCAACCCTTGCTGATACAAAGCCATGCGAGCTAGTGGCATGTAGTTCTCCCAGCAAATTAACCCTCCTATTTTTCCATGAGTTGTTGTATCATAGACTGTCAAGTCTTTGCCATCGCCTTCTCCCCAGATAATGCGCTCGGCTGCTGTGGGTTTTATTTTTCTGTGCTTGCCAAGGTATTCTCCCTCATTGGAAAAATAGATGAGTGTGCAATACAGCGTATCGCTAGTGCTGTCTTTTTCGGTTACGCCAATAACTAGAAAAGCATTGGCAGCCTTTGCCATCTTTCCTAGTGCTTCTATTTCTGGCCCAGGAATTTCAATTGCGTTTTCCCAATAGTTGAGAAACAGGTCTCTCCCTTCTTCGCTTCTGCTGCCTACTACAGTACCAAAAGACAGCCCTCTTGGATAACCAGGAATAATTACTTCCGGAAACAGGATGAGTTCTGCTTTTTTTGAAGCAGCATCTTTAACTAGCTTACCAATTTTGGCAATGGTTTTCTTCTTATCGAATAAGATAGGAGCAGTCTGTACTACTGCCACCTTGTAATTGAACATAGCACGATTTGTTTTGTTCCAAGCAAGATAGCGAGGAACATTCCTGAAAACAACCGTACTGTACCCGTGGAATTCTAATAGGCTCTGTCGATACTTCCTGCCCCGTAGACTTTTTTGGTTACTTTCTTAGTGTTGCCTTTGTGCTTTATGGAGCCGCTCCCCATCATAGAGGCTTCCATGTTTTCGGCTACATTAATTTCTGCCATGCCGCTGCCACCAACTTTAATGGTTACGTTCTCGAGTTGACAATTGAAGGCGTTGAGAATACCAGCTCCGCTTAATGAAATCTCGTTGGAGGTGGCGTATCCTTTCAATACGATGGTTCCTGACCCACTTATGTCTGTGGTTATTTTCTTGCCCTTCACATCAATATCCATCGATCCACTCCCGGTAAGTCCTATCTCCAGGTCATCTGAAGCGATTGAGTTTTCTGAAATTATTTTTCCCTTGCCATTTACCTGTAGTGTGTTGATGTCCTTTATACTCACATAGACTTTCATGGTAGGATTGAGTTTGATGTCATCTATTTTGGCCCAAAGGCTCTTGTTGGGAGCTTCAGGTTTACGTTCTACATTGATCATTAAAATCCCATCTTCCACTTTTATTTCCGTGGCTTCGTAGATGTCGGCCAGTGCCTCCACCACTACTTCCTGCTTGTTGGTTTGTTTTAGGTAAACAGTATAGTTGGAGTTGACGTAGATACTTTTGAATTCAGGTAGCTCCAGGGTCTTTTTGGTAACTTGTGCAAGTGAAGTAGCAGCAACTGTTAAAACGAATAGAATTGTGGTTATAGCTTTCATTGATGTTTCTCTTTTATTAATTGGCTAATTAACAATAGTGAGGTGATAAAAAAGAGGCCAATTAGCTGAAGAGCCCATAGTTTCGGTCAGAAAACTTTATTCGGGTTAAGTTAAAGAACTGGCCAGTCCTACTTTAACGCTTGCCTTTAAAAATGTATCTATAAATAATGACAAAAGCCACTAGCCCGATGGCCATAACTACCAATATAGAGGGACTAACAAGATTTACTGCGTGCATAATTAAAATCTAATTCTAGCCTGCAATTTAACATCATTCATGGAATTGCCTTCAATTGTTTCACTGCCCGATCCAATTGTCTCACGATTCTCATATTGGATGCGAGACCATCGTGCCCACAAATCAATATTTCTGGTGAGTGCGTATTGAACCAAAACGTAGTGGCGGACTCCAACTCCATTATAAAAGGGAAAGGAGTAGGCGAGCCAAACATCCCTTTCGTAAACATATTGTCTGTTATCAAAATCATCCGTATCGAAAAGAGCATACCTGGCAGAGATAGTTATTTTTTTCAATTTAACGCTCACATCTTGTACGAGGGCAAAACCTGTTGTGCTATTTTTTTCAAAACTATAGGTACTGAATTGTGCCCTGGATTTAAGATGGAGTTGTGGACTGAGCGCATACTCGAGGTTTACCCAATAATTTCTTTTGGTTCCATTTTCATGAACATAGAGATGAGCTGGTTCGCTGTAATTCTTAATTTTTGATTCTTCTCTGGCTTGTAAATAAAAAAAGATGCTTTTATTAGGCTGGTATGAATAACGGGCTAGCCATTCATGTCCGGCTGATGGTGCATATCCTCTGTATCTTAGCCACGGGAATTGAAACAAGTCCACATACCCAGCAAGCATATGCTTTTTGTCAAATTTATACTTCCATCCAATATAATAACCAGATTCATTTTGGACTGTGGTGTTTTCTGAAAAGGCGTTGCCGTAGAATGATTGGTAGTCCCTGTCATAATTTCGATATAAAAATGCCATATCAAAATGATTGGTAAGACTTGACAGTAGCCCCACTACATAAGCACTACCCATATCTATTGTTTGAGCAGCCTCACTGAATAAGGCAATGTTTTTCCATGCGTAATTCAAATAGATGCTAGTATTTGTGTTACTCGATCCTTGAAAGTAGAATTGATTATATAAAGTCGGGCTTCTTATTATGGGAATGTTAAAATTGGTATGATGGAGTATAGCGCCTACTTCTAATGAATTATAGGTGTAATTAATGATTGTCCCGGAATTTGTTTCCAATACGGTTTTTCTCCTTAGCAATTCATTGTCAGTTCGGTGCAGTCCGGTTGAGGAGATGGAAGACAGGAATAGATTGGTTGAATCTGTGCTGGATGTACCGTCTACCCAATTGCGTGAAGCAAAGCCCGATAGTGTTAAATTTTTCATGGGTTGCACACTCACGGCCATTCCTCTGAAGTATCCTGATTCGTTAAGTGAAGTATAGGGTAAAAAGCCTATGTTGCTTCTCCTTACCGTGGTAATACTTTCCGCTCCTTTACCTACTCCAAATCCACCTCCCAGCACCAGGCCTTGACCGAATTGTGCTTGATAATCTCCAAAAGTGATGCTCTTAATTATTCCTTTGTTTAAAATCTGCGCATGAAAAGAATTGTAGTCAAATCCATATTGCTTGGCTCGTAGCGCCCAGTTTAAAGTTTCTCCTGCGTCTTTCTCTACTGTGAGACCAAGGCTAAAGTCGTTGGCTCTTGCCACTCTAAAGCGACTATAAAATCTATCAGGGGAACCTTTGTAATTGGTGGTGAGGCCTGGAGTGTTTAGAAACCCCCGTTTATCTTCAAGTGTTCTGTTGTATCTAATTAGAAGGTAGTTGTTTTGCTCAGTAAGTATTCTTTGGAGTAAAGATTTGATTTCAAAATCTGTTGATTTTACTGTCACAAAGGGAATCAGCCTCGATAGTGTATTTTCATCAAACCCTTCTACTGCCTGAAGTTCATAAACTGATAGCAATGTTTCATTTTCATTTCGATAGGCGATCAGGTTATTGATCTGGATTTCGTTGAGGATATACAACGACCTTAGCTGTTCTTCAGAAGCCTTGTTTAGGTCTATGGGATTGGAAAGTAATTGGGCAAGATTCTCATACAACATTTCATAATTGATATCCTGATCTTGAATGGAAAAAATTTCTTCTGATAGCCGCTCAAGGTCATACTCTCTTTCCGGATACTCTTGTGCTTTAGCAGCACCAAGCCAAGTGATTGTAATGAATAGTATGGATATAATTTTCATTCTTGTTTCTTGTGTTTGGAGAACAAGTAACTGGTGGATAACTGATAGGTTGTTTTGATTTCGGGATTGTATTGTAAGGCATAATCAATTATCAAACGAGCCGATTGATAACCAACTCCACCATGTATGGAATTGGGGTTGAGGTTAAAGCCAGTCCGGATGTTGACCTTTTTGTGAATTGCGTATTCAAGACCACCCTTGATGATTGGCTTATAAATCAGGTTTTTTTCAACTTCTAACAGGAGGGTAAGGCTTTCATCAGGAATAAACTGTATTCCCGTAGTGAGTACAGCTGGAAGTTTCTCATTTGTGCCTGTCGATAGTTGCGGTTGGTTCAGGTTGGAAATATAGGCACCTACTAATACTTTGGATGTTAGTTCAGCAATACCTCCAAATTGAATACTTAATGCCGATTGGTTTCCAAACCCCTCCGCCTTGTATTGGATATAGTTTATTTTCAGTCCAAGGGATGCCAGACCAAATTGATTGGCGTATCCTACTGAAAGCACCTGTTCGCTGTATAATTCATCTCCAAATTTGAAGACCCCAGCTCCAAATGCACCAATACTGATGGGTAAGTTGATAAATGCCGCAGCCCTATCCGCTCCCGGAAGAGAGGGGTTGACAGCGTACGCAAAGTTAGCTGCAGTTGACTTTGTTTTAGCTATGCCAGCAATGTTGTTGAATAAAGACCAGTTATCGGAAATAGTAGATGATGCATTACCCAATGCGGCACTTCGCCCTCCCATATGCGTAGAAACACTTTGAGGTTTCGTAATTTTAGGGATTAACAGCAGAATCAGAACAAGGACAAGTCTCATACTGGCTGATCATATTTATAGAAAAGTTAAATAAATAGATTTGAAAATACCTAGTTTGATATGTGTATTTATTGGAATTTCCTTTATCGGGAATGCCCAATCTGTTATTGAGCGATATGATTCAGGAACGGAAAAGGCCAGGGGACAAATGCTGAATGGCTTAAAATCAGGGGAATGGCTTTATTTTTACCCTTCGGGAATACCCAATTCCGTAGAACACTATGAAAATGGAGTGTTGCACGGTAAAGTGTCTTATTTCTATCCCTCTGGGAAGCTTCAGGGGCAGGAGCAGTGGGATAGGGGGAGCATTATGGACTCAGCTTTTTATTATCATAAAAATGGAGAATTGGACAAGAAAGGTGTTTATCTGAACAGCAGTTATGAGGGGAAATGGCTTCATTATTTCGAGAATGGCCATTTGGAAAGAGTTCTGCATTATGAAAATGGTTTGCCCGAAGGAGCTACATTAGTTTATGATGAAATGGGTGCGCTCGTTCAGGAAGGGGAGTACCATTTGGGAAAAGAGCATGGATTGTGGAAGTTTTATGATGAGGGAGGCGTGCTCGAGTACAAAGGAAATTATGAAAATGGTGAGTCAGTCGGGGTTTGGTATTCCTACAAGAAGGGAAAAGAGAAGGTCTACAAGCGATACAAAAACTAGAATTCTTTTTTGATATTGAAGAAGAACCCATGCGTACCTTCACGGGTAAAACTGTATTCAAATCTTAATACCGCATCATAAAGGGTTACCACATCAATGCCCCCTCCAGCACCAATGAGGAATTTGTTTGACAAAGAATTGTTAAGTGACAGTTCTTGGTAGCGTGTGAAGTTTTCAACATAGCCAGCATCTACATATCCTTTTAAGTAGATAGTTAAGGGAAAGTAGCTGAACTGCTCATGAGGCATGTTGGCCAAGTGCCAACCCCTGCTGAATATTTTTTTCTTTAGCGTGGTTTTGTTAAGAAAAAAACGAGAGCCTTCAATCAAAAATACTTCATACCCCCTCAGGAATTGCCTTCGGTAGCCAATGGCATTGTAGAAAGAATATGGCTGCGATTGTGGAGTGCTTAAGTAGGCAGAAGAGAAATTGGAGAAATAGTAACCATTTTTTAAGTCAATGTACCTGGCGTGAGTCAGATTAATTTCAAATTGGTCAACATCACTGCTTAAGCCGAGGCCAATTTTTTTAAGATAGATATTGGATTGGTGTCCATTCAATGGGTAAGCAAAGACATCCCTGTGATCAGAGTTGAACGAGTAGGCGATAGACTCATACTGTTGTCTGGTGTCTCCGTTTCCATAGTAATTGGGATTGAGCATGGCAATGGTATCAGCCACCTCAGAGTTTCTGTATTCGATACCAATATTATGGGTTTCATAAAATGACTTTCGATAGGAATAGTTAACGGCAACGAGTGCGTTGGTTCGCAAAACTCGGTCGGATTTTAGAAAAAGTAGTTTATGCTCATCGGTGAAGTAAGATAAGTTTTTGGGTTGTGCATAGGAAAAAACAAATGATAAGCCCTGCTTTTGATTACGGTCGATGTTAGGTATCTGGTAGGCCAGGTCAAACCTTCTGGAGAAACCAAATTGTCCTGTTAGTCGTAGGGTTTCGTTCCTGCCCCGGAAGTTATACTGATACAACCTGAGGCCATAGTTTACTCTTCTGAAGTCATGCTCATAAGTTTGCCACCACTCGTTGAAGTTTCTGTCCGACAATTCAAATATGGGTACCGGAAAAGTGTACCAACGTTCGGTGAGTTCAATAAGCAGGTCAACTTTTCCTTGTGAAAGGGTAATGGGTCTGATCTCAACCGTATTAAAAAGGCGAAGATTGTAAATCTTATTTTTGTCCTTTTCAAGCACTTGTGTGATGCGCTTGTTACTAATCGTGTCTCCTGGATTAAGGCTTAACTCCCTAAGAATAATTCGATCCTGAGTAGTTTTGTTACCAACAATAAGTACCCTATTTACTTCCAGAAGTTGGAATTCGATAGTGTCGATTTCCCGGAAAACGTCTGCTTCTTTATCATTTCCTTTACGACCATTAGACTGCTGTGCCCCACTCTCTGAGTATAACAACGTCAAGAATCCAATTAATATAATAGCCAACCTCCCTCGCATCCCAGATAGTTATACTTTTTAGGTTTTGGTAGCGTTGCGTTTTGACCAAATCAAAACTCCAATACCCACAATCACCATAGGTATACTTAATATCTGGCCCATGTTAAGTGTCAGATTGTCTTCAAATGCAACTTGGTTCTCTTTTAGGAATTCATAAATAAATCTCAATGTCCAAAGGATAACCATGAACAGACCAAATATTTTTCCTGTTGCTATCTTTTCCTTTTCTCGATTCCAAATCCAGAATAGGAATGCAAATAGCAGTAAGCATGAGATTGACTCATAGAGTTGGGCGGCATGGCGCGAAATGCCGAATGTATTTACTTTGGCTACCAGTGTACCCGTCTTTTCCTGATACAATTCGAACTGCAGATCAGTACGTGGTGGTTCGTCTACGAATTCATACAGCCTCGTTAGAAAATATTTTGTATTTGTTTCACAAAACTGCTGGGCTGTTTCTTGTTCTGTTCCTTCTTTAAAAAAGAGGAAAATATTGATGGGTACCCGGCCATTCATACCTTCAGGCAGTTCTTTGTCTTTTACAATGCTTATTGATTCTACAGGGTTTTGTCCGAGATCGTTTCGCATTAACGCTTCCTCCACTCTTCCAACAAACACAACGCCTAGTCCGGAATCAGTTGGCTTTCCAATAATTTCTGAATTGAAAAAATTACCAAATCGAATAAGGCAGCCAGTTAAAGCCACTACTATAACAATTCTATCAAGTACCTGTAGGTAATTTTGCCCAACTTTTTTCTTTCGGCTGTAAAGCCATAGAGCAAACAAGATTCCAATGGCAGCACCATGGCTGGCAAGCCCTTGTAGTCCAGTAAATCGAAACTCAGGGGTGAATTCAAAAGGAAGAAATACACCTAGGGGGTTCTCCCAAAGCAGTTCTGGTTGATAGAAGAAGATATGGCCAAGGCGAGCTCCTACGATAGTCGCCAACACCATGTAGATGGTGAGCGTATCGATGTCTTTTTCAGGCTTGCCTTCTTTACGATAGATATAATAGAGAATTTGCTGACTGAGTAAGAAGCCAAGTGCAAAGAATAATCCGTACCAACGTAGGGAGAATGAGCCAATTGAAAATATTTCAGGATTGGCATTCCAAATAATATAACTCAGCATTAGAGGTGATTAAAAGTAAAAAAGCGTTTTTGCGACCCGCAAAGATATTAGCTTAAAGCCAACAGCCAAAGTATTATAAATCGTCCAACTCCTCCAATTCGGCTTGAAAACCACCGGATAAAATGGGAAATCTACACCAACTACGGGGATCAATATTCATGTCATCCAAATGAAAGGAAGGAGCAATACGCTCTCTTTTCCACTGATTTATGCTCCAAAGCCTGAAAAACTTAGTTATTGAGGTTTTAAGGAAGGCTTTGTCAAATTCGCCTGAAAGGCTAGAATAGACTTCTTTGGGGGATTTCCGATCTCTAATAGCTAATTTTTCTATCCTCACCAGCAATTGGTAAGGCATAAGGTCTTTTTCGTCTGTTTGGTCCGAATCTGCCGGGCGAAGTTCTGCAGTAGGTGCCAAATTGTTCACTAGAGCAAGTCCATTATATCCGAGATTACTCTCCGCCCATTTGAGCCACTGAATGATAAAGGGTTTGTCAACACCCGCAATAGGAGCCAGACTTCCACTGGTATCTCCATCCATGGTTGTGTAGCCTACATCACCTTCACTTCTGTTTGAGGTAGTCAATAAGATGGCCTGTTTAATATTCGCCAGCATCCAAATGATAGGGGAGCGCGATCTTGCTTGAATATTTTGAAGAGCGATGTCATCCTGTTCCCAGCTCAGCGACCTTTTCAGTACCGTCTCTATTTTCGATTTGTAGGACTCCACCTCTTCATCAATAAGCCAATGGTGGAATGCTGCGCCTACGGACTCAGCTAAAGTTTTGGCAGCCTCGAAGGTCTTTGTGGATGAGTTACGTGTGCCCTGATAGGCGCAGGTGAGCAATTGTTGAGTTGCCTCTTTTTCGTTGTTGGCGATAATATTTAGTTGTTCTGAAAAATTATTCCAACCCAATTGGGTGCTTCCTCGCTTGATCATTTCCGCAACAATAACTGCACAACAGGAGGAATCGGCACCCCCACTTAGGCTTAATGCAAAGCCATGTGATTTGCTTTTTCTTAAATAGTCATACAAGGCAAGTGTTGTGGCTTGAGCAAATTCTTCGTTTCGTTCGGCAATATCAGGTTGTGGTTTATAGGTCTCCTTATTGTTGTCATCAAAATCAATCACGCAGGATTGGATAACAAAGGGTTGAAGTGAGAGCCTTGGGTTGCGAATGATCAAATCGCCATGTCTAGCAATTAGAATATCCCCATCATAAATCATTCTGCCGGCCTCGTTGCCAAGCAGGTTGACATACACATAGACGCAATTGTATTTGGATGAACTTTCCTTTACCAGCTCTTCACGGGAAAGCGATTTATCCATTGCAAAATGACTTGCACTTGGATTCAGGATCAGGTCCACCTTGTGATTCACAAGGTTATCGGCAGGTCTTACCTTACGCCAAGCATCTTCGCATATTTCAAATCCAAAGGAAACACCCTTGCATTCGAAAGTAAGATCACCCACATTAATTTTTTTGCCACCCCGTTCAATTTGCTTAACTGTGTTAGGGATCCATGGCTCAAACCAACGAGGTTCATAGTGCACTCCATCTCTGGCTAAATTTTGTTTTACAGCAATGCCTAATATTTCTTTGTTATGAATTACACACGCAGCATTATAAGTTGTGTTTTCAATTCGTATGGGCATACCCACACAAACCATGATGTTATCCGTTTCAGGGATAATTTTTTCTAGTTCTGTCCATGCATTCTCAGACAACCAATTAGATAGGAACACATCTTCACAACCATACCCGGTAAGACAAAGCTCAGGAAAACAAAGTAAGTCGATATGCTGATTTTGTGCACCATGAATAGCCTGAATGATATTATTAGTGTTATTGGCCCAATCTATCGGAGTTTGATTTACGGTAGCACCACCTATTTTTAGTTTCCTGTGCATCGTCAGTGCTATTCAATATTTAGCATTGAACAGGTCTTTTGTGCTGCATCCTGTTCTGCTTTCTTTTTGGTATAACCAAAACCTTGTCCGTATGGTTGCTCGTCAACATATAATAGTGCGATGAACTCTTTTCCATTTTTACCCCTTTTTGTGCTCTCAACTTCAAAACGGATGGGAGAGTTGTTCCTTTGAGACCACTCAATGATCTTACTCTTAAAGTTGGTTTCAGAGTTGACCACCTCTTCAATGTTAAGGTAAGGTTGGATCAATTTGTCGACCACAAATTTTTTACAGCGGATGTATCCTTTATCAAGGTAGACTGCCCCGACAATGGCCTCCAGCGCATTACCAAGAATAACTTGCTGTAGTTGGGTGTTCTTCTTGTCGGACTGGACAATGGCCGGGATACCTAATTTGCGGGCAATTTGATTTAAAGTTTCCCTGTTTACAATCCTGGATCGGATTTCAGTAAGGAAACCTTCGTCCTTAAATGGATATTTTTTAAAGAGATAATCAGCTACTGCTGCCCCCAGAATGGCATCTCCGAGGTATTCTAATCTTTCGTTGGATTCTTTGAAGCCAGCTACTTCTTTGGCCTTGGAGCTATGAAGCGTAGCAAGGCGATAAAGCTCTATATTGGAAGGCGTGAAACCGGCAATGGTGCGAATAGCAAGAACCAGTTTTTGATTTTCTTTTTTACTTTCTTTAGTTGATTTGAGTAAGCCCCACACAGAAACTTGTGCTTACTCTGCTTTTCCGAGAATAATAGAGAAATTATGACCTCCAAAACCAAAGGTATTACTCAATGCCACTTTTACATCTCTCTTCTGAGCAGAGTTAAAAGTCAGGTTGAGTTTTGGGTCTAATCCATCATCGTCAGTGAAGTGATTGATGGTAGGAGGAATAATTCCTTCATTGATAGCCATAATACAGGCAATCGTTTCAATTGCACCAGCTGCACCTAATAAGTGGCCAGTCATTGATTTAGTAGAGCTGATGTTCAGTTTGTAGGCATCTTCTCCAAATACCTTTTGAATGGCTTTAATTTCACCAATATCTCCTAGAGGGGTAGAAGTACCATGAGTGTTGATATAATCAACTTCAGAAGCTTTTATACCTGCTTCTTCCATTGCATGCTCCATCACTTTTACAATACCAGCTCCTTCGGGATGGGGCGCTGTTATATGGTAGGCATCAGCTGACATTCCGCCACCTAATATCTCTGCATATATTTTAGCACCTCTCTTTTTGGCGTGCTCGTATTCTTCCAGAATTAGGCCTCCAGCACCCTCACCTAGTACAAAACCATCCCTTTCCTTGTCATAAGGCCTGGAGGCTGTTTCAGGTGAATCATTGCGTTCAGAAAGTGCCTTCATAGCATTAAATCCACCTACACCAGCTTCACAAACAGCCATTTCGGAGCCACCAGATACGATAATATCTGATTTTCCGAGACGGATATACGTAAAGGCATCGTAAATGGAGTTGGTAGAAGAGGCACAAGCTGAGACCGTTGTGAAGTTAGGGCCTCTAAATCCATATTTAATGGAAATGTGGCCTGCACTTAAGTCGGCAATCATTTTAGGGATAAAGAAGGGATTAAATCGGGGCGTTCCGTCACCGGCAGCGTACGACTTAACCTCTTCCTGAAATGTAAGCAAACCTCCAATGCCCGATCCCCAGATAACACCAACGCGATCTGGGTTAAGGTCAGCCAAAGGAAGATTAGCATCTTTTATGGCTTCATCTGCTACCACCATTGCATACTGGGCAAATGGATCCATTTTGCGAGCTTCTTTTCTGTCGATAAAGTTGCTCACATCAAACCCTTTCACCTCGCAGGCGAATTTTGTTTTGAACTTTGAAGCGTCAAATTTTGTGATAGGTGCAGCACCGCTCTTTCCGTTGCGTAAACCATCCCAAAATTCTTCTCGGGTGTTACCAATGGGGGTTAATGCACCAATACCGGTAATTACTACTCGCTTAAAGCTCATTGAATAAAAATTTGTGAGGGAGACTCAGCTCTTGGATTACTTCTTCACATTCTCCTCAAGGTAAGAAATCGCCTGCCCAACGGTGGCAATGTTCTCAGCCTGATCATCCGGGATGGAAAGATTGAATTCTTTCTCAAATTCCATGATTAGCTCAACCGTATCTAAAGAGTCGGCACCGAGGTCATTCGTAAAAGAAGCCTCAGGTGTTACCTCAGATTCCTCCACGCCCAGTTTGTCAATAATGATCTGTTTTACTTTTTGTGCGATTTCAGACATGTTTTATAAGTTTAGAGTATTCAAAAATCTGTGCAAAGAAAGAGATTTAGTGCAATATTGTCAAACTTTTTGCAACCCTAAAGAAGTTAGCACACAAGAATCATAAATGAAGAAGAAAAGACTGGATATTGAGTATAGTTATGATTTTGAATTGTTGGGAGTAATTTCTTCAGCTAAGGGATACAAGCTGGCATGGGATATAAATAGCCAATTGAGTGTTAGGTTAGTGAAACAACCTGACGTGCATATTCAATTTAATAATAACATAACAGGTTCGTATGCCCACTTTTTCCATGAAACTCCGTTGAATAGACTGAGGCTTTTTAGGAATAAGTCCAGTGAAACGGATGCTGCAAAGAATTTTTTAGTACAAGAATACCCTCATCTTGACTACGTAATTATGTCTCAGGGGGCAGATAAATTTGATATTGACCAATTACAAAAACAGTTAAGAAGTATTTCTTCTGTCGAAATGGTTGCTTTCATACCTTTAGACACTTTAAAGTCGAAAGACTATTTTATTTTTTAGCAAATGGAAAGAGTAGCGTACAACAAAACCAAGATTGTTGCCACAGTAGGCCCAGCCTCCAATTCAAAGGAAATGTTACGAGCCCTTATAAAAGAAGGAGTAGATGTTTTCAGAATTAATTTCTCGCATGGCAATCATGAGGATAAAAAGTTGGTAATTGGCCTGATAAGGGAACTCAACAGCGAAATGGGAACTCATGTGGCCATTTTGATGGATCTTCAGGGACCAAAGATCCGCGTCAATAAGATGGAGGACAATGTCGTTTTGGTTGAAGGTCAGGAGCTTGTGATCACTACACGTGAATTATTGGGTAACAATGAGATTGTTAGCACATCCTATAAAGACCTACCCAGAGACGTGAAGCCAAAGGAAAGGATTCTTATCGATGATGGTAAGATCGAGTTAAGCGTGGTAGAGGTAAGAGACATTGATATTGTTACCAAAGTAATTTACGGAGGCCCACTTACCTCTCGTAAAGGAATTAATCTACCTAATTCAAAGGTGTCAGCGCCTTCACTCACAGAAAAAGATCTAGAGGATCTTGAGTTTGGGTTGAAGAATGATGTGAATTGGGTGGCCTTATCTTTTGTACGCAAAGCTGAGGATATAAATAAACTGAGAGGAATTCTTGAAAAAAATAATTCTAAGGCAAGAATAGTTGCCAAAATTGAAAAGCCAGAAGCCTTAGAAGATATTGATGCCATCATAGAAGCGACTGATGCAATAATGGTGGCGCGGGGCGATCTGGGTGTGGAAATATGGATGGAAGATGTGCCTATCGTGCAAAAGAAACTTATAGAAAAGTGCAACAAGGCCTCTAAACCAGTAATCGTTGCTACTCAGATGATGGAGAGCATGATCGAAAATCCAAGACCTACACGGGCTGAGACCAATGACGTGGCCAACGCAGTGATGGACGGAGCAGATGCTTTGATGTTGTCTGCTGAAACGGCAGCAGGAAAATATCCACTTGAAGTAGTGCGCAGTATGGTTCGTACCATTACCTCTATTGAAAAGCAAGACAGCATTTATTACAAGTTCAGACCTGTTGACCCTGAATCACCGATATTTATTCACGATAGTTTGATACTGGCGGCTTGTAAATTGGCGCAGGATGTTGGGGCCAAGGCGATTGTAGGTATGACTACTTCAGGATACACAGCATTTCAATCTTCTTCACATAGACCCAATACCAATATTTTCGTATTCACTGGGAACAAATCAATTCTCGATACCATGAATCTTGTGTGGGGAACCCGTGCTTATTTTTACGATAAGCAAACGACTACTGACGAGACAATCGCAGATATCGCGGATATATTGAAAATAGATGGGCATGTTCAAAAAGGAGATATCTTCATAAGCTTGGCAAGTATGCCAATTAAAGAGAAACACCGTACCAATATGCTGAAGATCAACGTGGTTGAATAATTACAATTTGGGAGTAACCATTATCACTTCTTCTCGCTCAACGACCACTGCTCCCGCGGGATCACCTTTTCTTTTTCTGACATACTTCTTCAACGTATAGGCTACCGGACAAAGTGATTCTGTTTTTCTTTTAGAATTGTAGGCTGCCAGCTCAGCAGCTCTTTCAATTACTTCTTTGGGAAAGATTTTTCCTGATTGATTCTTGACTACCACATGAGAGCCAGAAACATCTTTTGCGTGTAGCCACAGGTCATCTTTATGTGCATACTTCAGAGTAAGCAGGTCGTTATTTATAGCGTTTCGGCCAATCCAGATTTGGTAGCCCATATGTTCTACTGTGTGAAACGGTAAAGGTTCTGCTTTTTTGGAGGGCTTAGATTGAGCACTTTTGAAGTGACTTCTAAATTCATCCAAAGTGCTTATTGTATTTAAAAGATCCAGTTGCTGACTGGCCTTTTCTATCTCTCCTTTTTTTCCCTTAATGGAGGTAGTAAGTTTTTTTATCTCTATTTCCTGATTCTTGGATTTTCTGTAAAATATCTGTGCGTTTTGCTGCGCGTTTAGATCTGGTTTTAATTTGATGGTAATTTCATTTCCCAAAAAATCTTCCAATTGCACCTTCTTATTTCCTCGTTCAACCCTATGAAGGTTAGCCATCAGTATATCCGCCCAGGTTTTGTATTGGGTGTTGATGGTGATCTCGTCTAGCTTTTTTTGATTTTTGAGAATGTAATTCTGGCAGGAATCAATTGTTGAAGTCAGTTGTTTCCGTAGTGTATTCTTTTCCTTTTGTAGTCCACCTGTGCTTGTGTAAAGAAAGAAGTAAGCATTGATCGCTTCAATGGGGTCGTTGAATTCTTTAATCACTTCTCCAAATGCTAAAAGACTCAACCTGATTTGATCATTTAGACTAACCAAATAGAAGGTTGGCTTTTGTAATAGTTGCAGGACTTCGTTGAGTAGTTTCCAGCTTTGATCATGGTTTTCGGTATTGAACCCTTTCTCATCGAGATAGCTCCAAACCACTTTTCCCAGGGTAGGGTAGATTTGTTTTAGATTGGCTCTGTTCTGAATAAAATGCTCCTTAGTCCAATCGATGGTACGGTTAAGTTCGGAGAAGGAAAGGTCATTGTCAGCGGTGAACTGATTGCGGAAGATTTGAACCACTTGTTGGCCTTTAGCTAGAAGAACGTTAGCCCTATTGGCATGCATTTTAAAGACCAGTGAATAACCTTTTTCAAAGTTGAGGGCAAAGCTTCGCTCATTTTCAAATTGAGTTACATCAATAAATTTTTTCAGAATGATTTCGTCAAATAAATCAACGCTATTTTTTCTGGCCCTGTTAAATTGATTTGGAAAGGATAAGCAGGCGAAGGAAAGTAAGTGTGCTTTAATGAAAAAGGATTCTTTTTCATTATTCAATTCAATGATAAGCTCATCCTTATTTTGACTAAAACAGGAAACAATGGAAAAGCCAGCGAGTTTTTTGTTAAGTGCAGTGCTGAGTTGCCGTAGGAAATAAAAATTGTTGTGCATGGTTATGCGGAAATAACCATACCATCAACGCTAAGTTCGATCGAGGGTGGTAAGTGCTTACTTACTTCGCTGTGAAGCCCCATTTTATGACTAAGGTGTGTGAAGTAGGTTTTCTTTGCGCCCACCTTTTTTGCGACAGCAATTGCCTCTTCTAAATTGAAATGCGAAATGTGAGATTCTTTTTGCAAGGCATTGAGCACCAAAATTTTAGTGCCTTCAAGTCGCTTGAATGTGCTGTCCGGTATGTAGTTAGCATCAGTAATATAGCTGAAGTCCTTGATTCTAAACCCAAGAACAGGCATGTGTAAATGAGTTACAGGGAGTGGAGTTATCTTTAACTGATTGACGTGAAATACATCTTCGGTAATCTCATTTAACTGAAGTTGGGGAGTTCCAGGATATTTTTTTTTCAGAAACGCGTAGTAGTACTCAGTTTTAAGCTGGTCTAGAACCTGGCGGGTGCCGTATAAGGGCATGTCTATGTTTTGCTTAAAATTGAAAGCCCGCACATCATCTAGGCCTGCCGTGTGGTCTTTGTGGCTGTGTGTGAAAAGGACGAAGTCCAGACACTGAATACGAGATGTCAACATTTGTTGACGGAAATCGGGGCCCGTGTCAACCACAATACTTTGGTCATCAACTTCAATATGGATTGAACTGCGTAAGCGCTTATCTCGATAATCGAGAGACTGGCATATCTCACAGTCACATCCGATGACAGGCACACCCTGTGAAGTCCCCGTTCCAAGAAATGTTACTTTCATTGGGTGACTCCTCTTTTAGTTGACCAGCGAGTGAGATTAATTGTCTCTGATGAGTTATGATGAGCTTTGAAATATTTCAAATGTCGATTTCAGTTTGGGAGAGCTCCTCATATAATTTCTTGCTCTTATCGGTGAACTTAGTGGTGTCGAGCTCAACAATCTTTAAAATATCGAGCAAGGTGTTGATTTTGCCTTCGTTGGTATAGAACTTATTAATGATCATGATTTTTTGTTCCCTAAGGAGGCAATAGCCTGATTTGAAATTGCCCTTTTCATACCTGAGGATATAGTCGGATTCAGCAATAAGATCCTCCATTTTAGCAAGAAATTGATTTGTGTACTTGATCATCTTGTGCGTCTAATGTAGTGGTTTCGACCCGCAAGGTAATTTGAAATTGGTACATAGGGAAACTGGAAAAGGATGTAATTTGGCGCCATGTCTGATTTTGTGCAGAATCGGTTAATAGTGGTTGTTGGCCCCACTGCAGTGGGTAAAACCAGAATGGCCATTCAATTGGCTAAAATCTTTCATTCCGAGATCATATCGGCAGACTCGAGGCAGCTATACAAAGAAATGACCGTAGGCACGGCCAAGCCATCTGCTCTGGAACTTGAGGAAGTGAAGCATCATTTTATTGATCAGATCCCCATTGAAAAGTCATATGATGCGGGGCAGTATGGGCGAGATGCGCTTAAACTGGTCAACAATATTTTTGAAACAAAACAAACTTTGATTCTGTGTGGAGGCTCGGGGCTCTATGTTAAGGCTATTTTGGAAGGCTTTGATGAGATGCCGGACATACCAGATAATCTCAGGCAAGAAATAATTGAAGAGTACAATGAAAAGGGACTAGCGTGGCTGCAGCAGCAAGTTCGGGTAAACGATCCTGAGTATTTTAATGAAGTGGATCAAAAAAACCCGCAACGACTAATGCGAGCAATTGAGGTAATCAGGCACTCGGGTTTGCCGGCAAGTTCATTCCGAAAAAAAGAAAGGCGAGAACTTCCGTTTGAAGTGGTTAAGATTGGTTTGGAACTCGATCGTGAAGTACTTTATAGCCGTATTGATCAACGTGTGGATAATATGTTTGAAGCCGGATTGCTGGATGAGGCAAGAAAGTTGTACCCAAGGAAATCACTGAACGCGTTACAAACGGTAGGCTACCAGGAGTTGTTTGGGTATTTTGATGGCGACTATGATTTAGAGGAGGCGGTACGACTGCTGAAAAGAAATACGAGGAGGTATGCTAAACGTCAGATGACTTGGTTTAAAAAAGATGGGGAGATACGATGGTTTCGTCCGCATCAGTTTGATGAAATAGTGAGTTTTATTAATGGAAAATAAGAAGGTATTAATTATAACATACTATTGGCCACCTAGTGGTGGAAGCGGTGTTCAGCGATGGCTAAAATTCGCAAAGTACCTGACTCGTATGGGATGGGAACCTTATGTTTTTACACCTGAGAATCCATCCTTTACTATTAAAGATGAGTCTTTAGAAAAGGATGTTCCGAATACGGTGGAGGTAATCCGGTTTCCTATTTGGGAACCCTATCATTTGTTTTTCAAGATTCAGCGACTATTTGGTAAAAAGGAAATAAAACAAAGTGATTTCATATCTACAGGAAAGAGGAGTTTTTTTCAAAGCATTAGTTCATGGGTACGTGGCAATTTTTTTATTCCTGATGCGCGCATATTTTGGGTGAAGCCATCCGTTATATTTCTAATAGATTTTATAAAGGCTAATCATATCGAGAAGATTATTACCACAGGGCCACCCCATAGTATTCACTTGATCGGACAACGACTAAAGAAAAAGGCACCTCATATAATGTGGGTTGCCGATTTTCGAGACCCATGGAGTGAGTGGGATTTATTGGATACACTATCGTTGTCATCATGGGCAAGAACTAAACACGGCAGGCTAGAACGGGACGTATTGTCGCAAGCGGATAAGGTGATCGCTATAGCGCCTTATCATGCTAAGCGTTTAGAATTCTTAGGTGATCGAAAGGTGGACCTTATTACCAATGGTTTTGATGAGGAGGATTTCGATAAGGTAGAACATATAAGAACTGAAAAATTTACCATCAGGCATATCGGTATTGTAGACGAGCTCCGTGATCCAAGGCCTGTGATGAAAGCATTAATGGAATTGCTTAAAGAGGATTCGGCTTTGGCGAGTTCTTTAGTTATTGAGTTTATTGGGAATGTGAACAGTGCTTTTAAAACTTATGTCGAGCAGGACAGTATTCTTTCTCCCGTTACCCGATTTGTTAATCAAGTGCCTCACAATGAATTGCTGAAGATATACGGACAGACAGATTTGCAATTACTGGTACTTGCCCACACAGCTATTGCTCCGGGAAATTTGCCAGGTAAGTTTTTTGAGTACTTGGCATCGGGTAATCCTATTCTGGCCATTGGCCCGGTTGGTGGGGATGCTGCTGGTGTGTTGAAGGAAACAAATGCAGGGGTGATCCATGAAAGGGATAATGAAGAAGGTATTAAATCATCTTTGCAAACTTTTTATTCTAAATGGGAAGTAAACAAAATGAATGCTGAGCGAAGCATAAGTAAGTACACGAGAAAAGAATTGACCACACAGTTGGCAAAGCTTTTATCCTAACGCCTAAGACTTCTTGACGCCTAATAGGACTAGTATCTTTTCTAAAACTATGTTGCCATCAGGTGAAGCTTTGGAAATGAAAATCAGTGAACTGTAAACTATAGCAATTACAGCTGACCTCACTATCAGATCGATAATTATTAATTCCATTTGAGGAATAAGATAGTTGCAACCCACAGCAATCCCTCCGATTGTTAGTACTTTTAGCGTTGACCATGTAAGTGGCTGCATTTTCAATTTGAAATAAATTAAAATGTATTTTAAAAAATTGAATAGAATCAATGCCAGTGCCGATCCGATGGCCGCTCCATTGATGCCATATTCCGGGATCAGAAGATTGTTGGCAATCACAATCGAAGCGGCCAATAATAAGATGAGAATGATGTTGAAGGCATAGTATTTGGAGAGTACAATGATCTCACTGCTTGGACCAAACAGCATGTCAAGTAGTTTGCCAAGCCCAATGATGAGTACCACGTACTTACCAGCATCATAGATTTCTCCTTTCGGCATAAAGGCAAAGATATTGTGCAGGTTAGCCCATATGCCAATAAGAATAAGACCTCCAACAATAAATTGGTTTATCGATGTTTTTTGATAAATAGTTTTAATGTCTTCCATGTCATTTTTCTCAAAGGCCCTTGAGATAAGTGGCATGGAAATTTGCATCAACGCACGTTTCGGTATCTCGATAACAGTAGCCATGTAAAAAGCTGTTGTGTAAACTGCATTGGCTGTCAGTCCTAAAAGCCCCGTTACCATGATACTGTCGACTTTGCCAATGATGATTAAACCTGCCATGCCTGCAAAACTCAGGAGGCTGTACTTTAAAAGCCCTGGTATTTCGTTTTTATTCAGTTGGCTCATACTCTGAGAGAGTTGTAATTCCCCCATCCTCCATAAATAAATAATTAGAATACTTAAGCAGACCAAATAGGCAAGTGCTGTGCTGATAATGAATTGATTGAAATCCAGGTATCCTGTGAAATAGAGTGTAACAAGGATGGCCAACAGCAGCCTTGCGACAACTTCTCTGAGCAGATTGGGAACAATAGTTTTGAGTAATGATCTGGAGTAGGCCTCAAGGATGGCCATGATCAAAAGTATCAAGGTAAGCCACAGCACCAGCGAAGAGTATCCAATGATTTCCTGGGCATTGGTTTCAAAATAGGAGAGGATAGGGGCTTCGAATATCTTAAAAGCAATAAAGAAAATGCCGAATCCGGCCAACGCCAGAATCAACATAAGACGAATAAAACTTCCTGATGATGCCTGACCTGTGACTAATTTGGGGTAATACCTGACAATACTTTGCGCGAGTCCAAATTGAGCAAAGGGGGTGAAGAGAATGGCAGCATCCTGAATGGTTCTCATCAATCCAATCTGATCCGGCTCAAGGAATTTTGGATAGAGGTACAGTAGATTGATATACCCTATGGCCACCCCGCAGTAGGAGATGATAGTTGTGATCGCACTTTGACGAAAGACTATACCCATGGGAGTTAATTGGCAAGAAGGTCAGACACAATTTTGTTTAATGTTATTTTATTGTTCTCCGCTGATAATTCTTTTGCTGCCCTATTTGATTGGCTCTTAAAGTAATCAATTTTATCGTGTGTGAGCTGAGATATGGCTTTTGCAAAACTTTGAGCTGTAAAATCTGAAGACACAATTCCCAAGTCATATTTTGTAACTAAATCTGCCATTTCTGGAGTTGGTCCTACTGCAATAGCCAAACGTGCTTGAACAAAATCAAACAACTTATTGGGAAGAGTATTCTTGTAATTGAAGTTTATAGGCGGGAGTAAAAATATACCAACATCATACTTATGAATAAGGTCGATTACTTCACTGCTTTTTACAGGAGGTAGTATCTTCACTCTGGGGTTATCTGCAATTTTATTTTTTAAGGTGTCAAGATAGGTTCTTGTTTTTTTGTTAGCTATTGATGGTGTTAATAAAATCATATCCAGCGTAAACCGATCATCAAGATATTGCATCACATCTATCATTAATTCTAGTTGACGTGATGGATTTGCAGCGCCATGATGAACTAATTTTATTTGATTTGTATCTGTAGGCTTTGAGTGTAAATCATAGAAATAGTTAGCATTAGTTAAAACGATTGGATTGACAGGAAAATGTTTGGCGTATTCTTTGGCCAAGACTTTTCCAACCGTAAGCATAGCATTAATTTGAGGTAAATATTTTTCGCAAAGGAATTGATTGAATTTGCTAAAAAAAATTCTCCAAACCAATTTGTCTTCGAAATGCCTAGGTGCATACTCATGAGCATCAAAGAGTACTTTGCTTCCTTTTGAGATTTCCAGAGCAAGTGGTAATGTTTCAATATCATTAGCAATAATGAGGTCATACTTTTTTTCAGATAGTGATTTTAAGTATTGACTCTTATTGTAGATGATGTTATATGCAATCGTGTAGTATCTTAATAGAAGGGCAATGCCACCTATAATTTTGGAAGGCAGGGAAGGTTTGATCTTTTGTAAGGCGATTGATTGGACGTCTTTAATTGGAGTTTGACCGAAACTTGCTACAGTTAACTTGTATGTATCTTTAAGAAAGTTGATTTGCCGATTTACACGAGCATCATGGTTGAGGTCACTGAATGCAATAATAAGAATGGACTTCATTTTTTTCTTCTGGCTTCCACAATGTAATAACGAGGGGTAAAAAGGCGGAAGATAGGACGTAATCCTGGCATAAAGACCGGACTGGTCCATTTCTCTCTACGGGTAATTTCCCAACCTCCCTTTTCCAAAAGCCAATCAAATTGCCAGTCTTCAAATTCATGAAAGTGTTGATCCCATTGATCATTTTTATTTCTGTAGGCTTTAGCAAACCAAAGAGAAAGCGGAATGCTTGCAAAAAGAGTTTCTGCTTTGATCTCTTTCAAAACACCCAACGGATTTAATAAGTGCTCAAATATTTCGAAAGCGGTTGCGATTTCAGTGCCATATTGGGCTATTGATTCTGGGTATAGATCAAGATCCTCTCCTTTGGTATTTAGTACTTTTAGCCCACTTTCAGCCATTATATGTGAAAATGCATTTTGTGTCCCAATGTCGAGCACTGTACTGTTATCCTTGATGGAGGGGGCCATAAATTCCATGGTCTTCCGGTAGCGTCTTGTTTTGGACCATTTGTTACTCCAGCTGTTGAATGCTTTGATCATTAATTTTGATTTCCCGCAAAGAAAAGGATTTTTGCACCTTCAATTAAAAA
>JBATLM010000173.1:0-1886 GCA_049289315.1 Cyclobacteriaceae bacterium | reverse complement strand
GTTGTTGCCCTGATCACTTCCTGAGGAATAATGGTAGGCGATCCTTTGGAACTAAGGAATGTATTAACACCTATGATAGGATATTCTCCTGTGTGTTTCAGTGTTTCATAGTAAAGGCTTTCTTCCTGAATCTTGCCTCGCTGGTACATTGTTTCCATTGAACCAAGTACTCCGCCACGTTCTGTAATACGATCAAACTCCAGAAGAACAGCTTCTTCTACCAAATCAGTAAGCTCTTCAATAATAAATGACCCCTGAAGTGGGTTTTCATTTTTGGCCAATCCTAATTCTTTGTTGATAATTAATTGAATAGCCATCGCCCTGCGAACTGATTCCTCCGTAGGGGTGGTGATGGCCTCATCGTAAGCATTGGTGTGCAATGAATTGCAATTATCATAAATGGCATACAGCGCTTGCAGGGTTGTTCGAATGTCATTGAAATCAATCTCCTGAGCGTGCAACGATCTTCCTGATGTTTGAATGTGATATTTTAACATCTGACTTCGTGCATTTGCACCATATTTGTTTTTCATGGCTTTGGCCCAAAGTCTTCTTGCTACTCGTCCAATTACTGCATATTCCGGATCAACTCCATTGGAGAAGAAGAAGGAAAGGTTAGGTGCAAATTTGTTAATATCCATACCTCGGCTGAGGTAATATTCCACGTAAGTGAATCCGTTTGCTAATGTAAATGCGAGTTGTGTGATGGGGTTAGCACCTGCTTCAGCAATATGATATCCAGAGATGGACACTGAATAAAAATTACGAACATTCTTTTCTATAAAATATTGCTGAACATCGCCCATTAGACGTAAAGCAAACTCAGTAGAAAAAATACAGGTATTCTGTGCTTGATCTTCTTTGAGAATGTCTGCCTGCACAGTGCCCCTTACTTGAGATAATGTATCCGTTTTTATCTTCTCATAAACCTCCTTTGGTAGAACCTGATCTCCAGTAACACCTAATAACATTAACCCCAACCCATCGTTGCCTTTTGGTAATGATCCTTGATATGCAGGGCGTTCAGAGCCTTTATAAATGGAAGCAATCTTTTTATTTACTTCATCCTCTAAACCATTTTGTTGGATATAAATTTCACACTGCTGGTCGATAGCAGCATTCATAAAATAGCCAAGCAACATAGGTGCCGGACCATTAATGGTCATGGAAACTGAAGTCCTAGGATCAGCCAGGTAAAATCCGCTGTATAATTTTTTAGCATCGTCCAGGCAGCAAATGGCCACTCCAGAGTTGCCAATCTTTCCATAGATATCAGGCCTGTAATCAGGATCATTTCCGTAAAGTGTCACCGAGTCAAATGCGGTGGACAGACGTTTGGCTGGTGTTGACAAACTCACATAATGAAACCTGCGATTGGTTCGTTCCGGCCCGCCTTCTCCTGCAAACATCCTGGTGGGATCTTCACCTTCTCTTTTGAAAGGATAGATACCTGCAGCAAATGGAAATTCTCCTGGTACGTTTTCTGTTAAGGCCCACTTTAATAAATCACCCCATGCTTCGTATCGTGGAAGGGAAACTTTAGGTATTTGTGTGTGCGACAGGGATTCAGTATGGGTTTGAATCGCCAGCTCTTTGTCTCTTACTTTAAACTTGAAGAGTGGCTCTTTATATTTTTTTTCAGTTTCAGGCCATTGTTCTAATAATTGTTTGTTGTGTGGATCAAAATTGAGCGCAATCTTTTCATACTGTTCCTGGAGTCCTTTAACGATTCGATCTTTATCTTCGATCGTTGACTCCTTCATCGTGTCTATTGATTTTTGTATAGCATACAATTTCTGGGCAACTTCCGCTTGTTCTTTCACCCACTGATCGTATCCTCTGTTACTTTCTGAAATCTCGCTGAGGTACCTTGTTCTGTTAGGAGG
>JBATLM010000172.1:0-6982 GCA_049289315.1 Cyclobacteriaceae bacterium | reverse complement strand
ATTCTTTTACCTATGATCCCGAAAACCCGGTAAACTCTTATGGTGGCAATGTTTGCTGCACGGGCAATGCCGTTCAGGGTGGTGCATTTGATCAATCTCAAATGGAATTACGTGAAGATATACTGGTATACACTTCCGAACCACTGAAAGCTGGCATTGAAGTAAGTGGTTTTATCGAAAGCACTTTATACCTCTCCTCAGATGTAAAGGACACTGATCTGACCATCAAAATTATTGACGTGTACCCTGACGGAAAAGCCTACAACCTGGATGAGACCATTCAGCGCGTTCGCTATCGTGAAGGGTACGACAAAGAAGTCTTTATGGAAAAAGGAAATATTTACCCTATAAAGATGACACCTATGTCTACCAGTAATTATTTCGAGGCCGGTCATCGTATTCGCATCGAAGTGTCCAGTAGCAACTTCCCCCGCTTCGACAGAAACTTAAATACTGGCGGTAACAATTATGATGAATCGGAAGGTGTAGTCGCACAGAATACTATTCACCATTCGAAAAAATATCCTTCGGTGATAAAGATTCCTATTGTCAAATAATGATTAAAATGAAAAGGGTAGCAAACATTATGCTACCCTTTTTTATGGATTAATAAAAGGCTGAGGGACTCTTGTATACTTTAATATTTAAAAAAGCGGATAGCATACCCGATATTAATTTCAAATCTTTTTCTTAGATTTCCTATCATCTAAACCCTTCCTCCTATGTACACCTCAGTTATTACAAAACGGTATTTTCTTTTTTGCATTAGTTTACTCTTTACATTTTCAGTTCTTGCCCAACAGTCCACCATTACAGTTATCAAGGCAGGCAAGTTGGTAGACCCTACCTCAGGCACGGTACTCACCAATCAAATGATACTCATCGAGAATGGTAAGTTCAAAGAGATTGGCCCTAAGGTGTCAATCCCCAAAGATGCAGAAGTCATTGACCTATCGCACCTTACTGTTCTACCAGGGCTAGTGGATGCACACAACCATCTTGCGCTAACCTACAAAGTAGTACCTGAAAATAATATCTACTACTACACTTATGTAACTGAAAGTACTGCACTACGTGCTATTCAAGCAGCCTCTAATGGAATGCAAATGCTTGCTTCGGGTTTTACCATTGTACGAGACATGGGCAACAACGGCAACTATGCAGATACTGCCTTACGACTCGCCATTGAACAAGGCTGGATTCCAGGGCCCAAGATCATTAACTCAGGAATAATTATTGGTGGCATGGGCGGTCAGTTCTGGCCTACGCCTGAAATGGGTGTTGGCAAGGATATCGTCTACCCCGAATACCTTGATGCTGACACAAAAGATGAAATTATCAAGGCGGTGCGCCAAAATGAATTGTATGGTGCCAAAGTGATTAAGATATGTGTTGATTGTAAACCGTGGGGATACAGTGTAGATGAAATACAATTATTTATGACAGAAGCAGCCAAGGCTGGCCTTAAGGTAGAGGGCCATGTACAATCATTGGATGGCGCTAAACGTGCAATTGAAGCAGGCATCTGGTCGATTGCACACGACTCAGGCCTCAATGATGAAATGCATAAGCTGATGGCGCAGAAAGGAATCTTTCGTGCCGGAACAGAAACACCTATGACACTGCCAGAGCACACCAACCCAACACGTTACGCCAAAACAGTAGAGGGCTTGCGCAACGCCTATGACAATAAGGTGCCACTCACCTACTCTACCGATGCAGATTACTATGTGCCAGGTAAAACGCGTGGTGAAGTTGCCATTGAATTCATTGAAACATGGAAGGCTGCAAAAATTCCCAACTTAGATATTCTAAGGGCGATGACTGTCAATGGTTATAAAGTAAGTGAAACTGAAAATACACGCGGCCTCATCAAGGTTGGACTTGCTGCTGATCTCATTGCGGTGGAAGGAAATCCAATTGAGTCAATTGATGCCTTGCGTAAGGTGCAGTTTGTGATGAAAGATGGTGGCGTATTCAAACGCGATGGCATTATGACTCCCGCCAAATTTTTTCATGGCGGACCTGTTAATGGTTATAATTTGAGATAGGCTTTAATTGAATTCCATAAAAAGACAACCCCGACTCTTGTCAGTACCATTTCAATTTACTGACAAGAGTCGGGGTTTAAAACGTTTGAACAACGGGAATTAACTATTAGCTAGCAGCTGCCATCCAGTCATAAAGGAACTACCCATCATCAACACAATAAAGCCAGCAAACAAAACGCGAAGCACCAATATCCACGCGAGCCGCCATGTGGTGATGTACAACACTAACGTGAGTAACAGAAAGGCAGATGCTGCCAGATGAAGGATACCAACAGCATAGGCAGACTCGGGTGCCGGCACTTTGTCGATGGCCAAAAACTCAACAAAGCAAACCAAGGCTCCTAATGTAATAATCAGGTTTCTGAATTGGAGAAGAAACATGTTTATCGAACAGTGAAGAGTTTATTTGAGTGATGCAATCAGTTGCTCATTCAAATTCACATAGTCCATGTTCCCCGCTTCTTTTGCCAATTCACTTGACTTTTTAGCGGTGGCAATGGCTTCTGATTTCTTATTGTTCTTGGCCAACAATTGCGCTTTCATATGCCACATCCAATACTGAGGCTTTTCGCTTGCATCAATGGCTTTGGTAATCCATTCTAAAGCTAGTTTTGGATCTCTATTAGTATCGTGATAATACACTGCTCCATCATAGTAGCTTCTTGCACTTGCCGATTTACCATCAATCAATTGCGCCTTAATGTCGGCCATTACCCTTGCATCTACATCTGACTCAATTTTGAACATGGCTTTGGTATGCTCCCATTTCAAATTCAAGTTGGCGCTGTTTCTGGTAAAGTCAGAAAAACTGATTGTGAAAGTTTCATAGTGACTACTTGGATGTTTTACGGGTACATCAAACCTTAAAAAGTCATCTGCGGGATCGTATCCGATTGTTCCCCACCATGAAAGATTTTTACTCAGGATAATGGTCGCTTTTTCTTCAGTAAAAAGTGTATACAATGCATAATCTCCAGCGGGTACTTTGTGCCCGTCTAATTTTACCTCTTCACTAAAACTAATTTTAGTAGAAGCGTTTGCCCCAGTGCGCCATACTTCATTGTATGGGATGAGATTGCCTGCTACCTCTCTCTCTCGTGCGCTTGGCCTGGAATAAACCACCTTTACTTCAGCAAACCCCACTGTCCCCTTCAACTCAAAAGTTGGACTGGGCGGTGGTGTTTTTACTTGCGCCAATGCAATGCCACTGATTAGAATACCAAAAAAGAGTGTGAAGTATTTTTTCATAGTAAAAGTAGATCGTTTCATCTTCAAATATATAAAACGATCTACTTATAGTCTAGTACTACAGGTCACTTTACTCGAACCCTGAGTCAATTAGAAATGCCGCTGACTTTTAGTTTCGTGCTCGTTCAGCAACTCATTGACTAAAGCACACCATTTATTCACTAATTCAAATTCCCGGTCTACGGACAAGCTGTCCCTTTTGTTATCATAAAAAGGCAGCAACAAGTCAGGTGAGTTTTTATCCGTAAAGACAAAATATAAATCAAGTCTTTCTATAATCTTGTTGTTATTACCATTGTTGCTGATGGTTCTACTCTTTTTCTCCACCCTACACTGCAGCACTTTTTTAATATCTACTTCTCTATCAATTTGACTTTCTCCATTGGTTTGAACATAAAATAATTTCAATTTGATTTTATCTAACCCAATAGCAGTAGCATTCCATACATCATGCTCGTCAATTTGGGCACTGTGTCGGGTTGCAAAATCCTTCAGCTTATCAAAGAAGTATTTAAATCTTTGTGATCTATTTCTTTTACTTATAACTATGGGCAGTGCGCATGCTGCTGCAAAGAGCACACCTGTAATGGCTGTTCCTAAATACATTTTATTGATTTTTTATGTGAATTATTAGATCATAATTGACCGAATTCAAAATAAATTCATCCATGATCTTTATTAAAGATCGCTTACCAAGCGATAAACAGAAAGGCTAGTAATTACCAGAAGGAATGGAAAGGAAATGCGATATCGTGTGACTGAAACAGAAGTTCCCTGTATCTGGCGAGGATAATGTCCTTTGTCAACAGGTGGCTTCGTTTTGATTCTGTTAAATTGACAACAGACAAATAATCACCAAAACTAATCTTGGATGGTGAAGAAGGTATTCTTTGAATATTTTCAAAGAATCGCTCTGTATCTGTGGTGAGACTATAAAGATCAGTAGTCGCTATTGAAAGATGTGAAGCACCTTGTAGGTCGGTACTAAGGATTGATCTGTCATTCTTCCCTGCCCCACCGCTTAAGAATAAAAGTATAAAGCCGGACAGCACCAGCGATTTCAATAGGTCATTTAATTGCCTTACACTTTTCACCTAACAAATGTATATTGATTCCAGGATAATAATCACTACCCCTTCCCATTTATTAAGCTGAGTGTTTTTTCATTTACAGCACACCTTTATCAAAGATTCCGGATAAATTAATACTAAATAGCCTTTAGACGAAACGAAAGCACCCTCGTATTGTATTAGATAACCCATTCCAACCAATAAATCAAAAGAGTTAATTTTACATCATGGAAGATAAAATTTGGTATCTGGCCCAGATAAATATCCTTAAAGATTTATCAAAGGATCAACTCATGGCTCTTGGGTCCCAATGTGGTATGCAAACCTTACAGAGAGGAGAAAATCTTTACCTTCCAGGCGACACAAATGATATCTACTTTCTGAAAAAGGGATCCGTTAAATTGATCTCTAACTCAAGTGATGGGGAAGAGCTCATTCATGAGATCATCCATGTGGGTGAAATATTTGGAAAACTACATACAGACAATGTAAGCAGTGGCATAGAATCGGCAGTGGCCATGGATGAAGTAATTGTTTGTTTTTTGTCTGTAGACAAATGGCAAAGTTATGTGGCTCAAAATATTTCCTTAAACATCAAGGTGCTGAAATGGATGGGTTTAAAAATTCGTAAAGTAGAGCGAAAAATGGACATGCTCTATTTCAAGGATGCCCGCACCCGGGTAATAGAATTACTCACTGACCTTGCTCATCAGATCGGCAAACCCAAAGAAGCCGATGTTGTCTTAAAGATACGCCTCACACATGAAGAAATTGCGCAACTCACAGGCAATAGCAGGCAAAGTGTAACCACTCTAATGAATACATTACGAGAAGAAGGACTTATAGATTACGACCGAAACAGAATTACCATTAAAGCGCCATTGATATCCGACTTCACAAAGTAGCTATTGGTTCTACATCCATTAATTGCCAAATACAGAGGGAGTCATTATCTTACTTACCATGAAGGATAAGTTACTAGATACACTTAAAAAGCCAGATAAAATTATACTCCAGGGGATCAAGTCACTCACCAACATCACCGGAAGTATTACTGGTATAGATTTTAATTTCTATTCCAAAATTAAAAGTGAAGCAAAAGGAAAAAGTGAACTCACTTTCATTGGTAAGAAGAAAATGGAGGAAGTCAAACTCCAACTCTTTAAATACAATCAAGATGTATGTGATGAAACAGAAGCTATCAATGATTTTGAAAAAATAGAAAAGACAGACACTTCAAATAACTATTGGTTAAACCTTCATGGTATTCATGATGTCGATTTGATGGGGAAGATTGGAAAGGTTTTAGAGCTGGAGAGGCTTACCATAAGGCATCTTATAGACACCACCCAACGCCCGAAGGTAGACGACTATGACGATTATATATTTTTTAGCGTAAAGTCAATATTAAAAAATGACGAGCAACAACTTAAAATAGAACAGCTTTCATTTGTATTGGGTAAAAACTACGTACTCTCCTTTCAGGAGGAAGTAGGTGACCATTTTGATCACATTAGGAATAAATTAAGAGAGAATCTTGGTCTTATAAGAAAAAGAGAATGCGATTTTCTCCTCTTTCAATTACTCGATGCCATACTTGACAACTACTTTGAAACGTTAGACTTGATCAATCATGAAGTAACCCTTGTTGAAAAAGAGACTATCCTTAATCCTAAACAATCTACCCTCTTGCTTATCGAGAAGAATAAAAAGGATGTGGATAAAATCAAGAAATCACTTTCCCCTTTCAAAGAAGCGTTAACCAACATCATGAAGGATCGGACTCATTTCATTGATAAGAAAAACAGAAAGTATTTCAGGGATTTAAAAAACAGTTGCACCAACGCCATCGAAGAAGCCAATGCCACCTATGCTGCACTTGAAAGTCTAACCAACATCTATTTCTCATCTCTGAGTCAAAAGATGAACGAAACGATGAAGGTGCTTACTACTGTTGCTACCATATTCATTCCTCTCACCTTTATTGCGGGTATTTACGGGATGAATTTCGAGAACATGCCTGAATTGAAATGGCGGTATGGGTACTACACTATCTGGGGAATTATGCTCCTTGTGCTGGCAGGCATGATCGTTTACTTCAAAAGAAAGAAATGGCTATAAAGATGCCTTTGAATACCACAAGCTGCATCTGGTAAAAGCCGTTTATGTATAAATAGGTTCGATTATTAATCGAATTGTACAACCTTGTTTGAGATAACATTTTAAAACCTGAACAAACTATGACTCTTAAAAGGCGCGATTTTATAAAACTTTCCGCAGGCAGCACTGCCGGGGCAGCATTTCTGGCATCATGTACCTCATCTGCAGAAACAGCTACAAAATCGGATTCTCCCCTGGACAAGCTAAAGCCTATGACAGGTGATGTAAAACCCATCACTGTAGCTGAACGCGAATCCAGAATTGAAAAAGCACAACGGCTGATGGTCGATAACAAAGTGCAAGCATTATACCTTGATGGTGGAACAGCCATGCATTACTTTACCGGCATCAGATGGGGCCGCAGTGAGCGTATGATGGCCGCCATTATTCCCGCAAGAGGAGAAGTAAAGTATGTGAGCCCGGCATTTGAAGCCGAAAGAGTAAAGGAGTTGA
>JBATLM010000171.1:0-3394 GCA_049289315.1 Cyclobacteriaceae bacterium | reverse complement strand
GCGGGCCTGCCCGACTCCGTAGGCAGGCGGGCCTGCCCGTTTTCTATGGTTTATCCAAACATTAATTGATATTTTTTTAATACATAATTGTTGTTTTTGGTGTTGCGATTTTAATGGTCAATAGGCTTGTTAACTGAGTTATCAACATTTTAATGTCTATTTTGAAATTATACTGCATGTTGATAGCAATAATCTATTTGGTATTTAGTCTTACTCTTTATGCAAGCAAAGACTGTTTTGAGCATTTTATTTCTTACATTATTGAGAGCTAACATTTTGTTCTTTTTATCTACCGTGATCTTTTTTTGATAATAATCTGCATAAGCATTTTTTCCATTTACAGCTGATAGTGCTCCCAAATGCAGGAGCGTTTTCAGTTTTTTGTTGGCTAAATGAGATACTCTGTCTTTCCCTTTTTTATTGCCGGATTCTGAACCAAAAGGGACCACTCCGCAATACGTTCCTAAAGCTTTGGCTGACGAAAATTTTGTAAAATTTACTGAGGCACTTATTAAAGTAATAGCTATAACTTTACCCACTCCAGGGACTGAAACTGCTAACTTATAATTGTCAAAAATTTCTTTATCGCTTTTGATGAGTTTCATCATTAAATCGTCCAATGTTTTAATACTTTTGGTCAATTCATCTATGACTAATTTGGTCGACGACGATAATGTATTATTGATCTCTTTGCCCAAAAACTTTTTGCTATCCGTATTGCTCTGTACCAATTGCGCCTTTACTTTGACCAACTGAGCTCTTTTGGTTTTTAGAGCTTTTAGCTTTTTAAGTACATCACTGCACATGGTAAATGGTATTAGTTTATCGTTGTACCTAACACCATAATCTGCAATACGTCTGGCATCGATTTTGTCATTTTTACCTCTGCTGATTCCTTGACTATTTTTAATGGCGAGCCCTGATACAATGTAGGTTGTAATTTTGTGTCCAAGCAAACACTCGACTAACAGATTATTATAAATACCGGTGTACTCCATAATATATTCAACTTCAAAAGTAGCATTCTCCTTTTTCGAAATTGATTTTAGAAGACTAGATACTTCCTTTACAAATTTATTGAGTTCCGTAGTGGTATTCTTAACTTCTTTGTCGAAAAGAAATTGGTTGTCATGAAGAAGTGCGAAATTGATTTTGTCTTTAGAAATATCCGCACCTATGGTGAATTTTAGCATAATGAAATAGGTTTTAAAAATTAGAAAATAGTATTAAAAGTTGAGTGAAAAGGTGAAGGACGAATACCTTGATAATGGGTTTTACCCTAATTTTCTATCTGTCTTTTTAACCTTTTTGAGCAAAGTGTGGATTAAAACGGGCAATAGGTTTTACCTAGACTACGATATAATGTGCCACACTTTGTCTCAACTTATCCACAAAATTAACATTTTTCAACACCCCCCAGACCCCCCATAGTAATACATAATAATAAATATAATATGATTGATTTATCTGAAATGCAAATCTAAAGGACTCCGTAGGCAGGCGGGCCTGCCCGACTCCGTAGGCAGAGAAGCCTAATGGGAAACGTTTGATTATCAGCGCAGTAGAAATCAGATTTGTTCACATTCTCTGCTTCAATGACTTTTCGGAGTGGACTCAAAATTTAAACATACGGTAATTTCTTTATCCAGACAGGGCACTAGTGGTTATTGAAAAGTGTGTCTTTATGGTGGATGTAAACTGCGAGAGTTCTAGTATTCTGATACAATTAACCGAGGATAAACCCCCAAAAAAAAATGGCCGGTATCTTCATACCAGCCATTTTTACTTGTTCATTTTTCAACAAAAATTACTCCACCAATATCATTTTCTTATAGGCTGAGTAATCACCGCTCTCTAATTTGTAGTAAAGTACTCCACTTACACCCAATTGTGCAGTGGTGAATACTTCACTGTTCAGTCCCTTTATGGCATCTGCTTTTCTCACTGCGATGACTTTTCCATTGATGTCATACACCGTGATGACTACTGGCGCATCTGCTGGCATGATGTAACTGATGGTAGTCCGACCTATGAATGGATTTGGTTCGTTTTGGAATAATTCAATGCCCTCTTCCGTTTCTGTGATTGTTCTCACTCCTAAGCTCAATTGGCCTACGTGCATCTCTGCTCCTACATACGCTTCTGTCTTTGTAACCGATGAATTCAAGCCCAATACTTCACTTACCTTTCCAGCTTTGTTGGCCTTAACGATGATGGTGAATAGTACTTCGTGCTCCTTCACACTGACACTTTCCATCGATGCAAAACTCATCGTTATTACATTGTTGGCAATCACTCCCACATTGTTGGCATTCACATCAATAGCTCCGGCCTGTACCCCCACATAGCTCGCTCCATTCAACTTCATTGTAAACTGGTAACCATATACTTCATCAAAGCGGGCTGCGGTGACCGGGATGGCCACTGTTTCGCCAGCTGCGATCGTTCCTTCTGTTACTGCCATGGCTACTTTTTCAGCAATCCTGCTTTCTAAGTTAGGATTCGACACGTTGGTGCTTACGTTGCCGCTTACATCACCGATCTTAACGGCTACGAAGTCTTGGCCTGTCTTGTCAATGCTCAAGTTTTCGATACTAATCTTCTCTACAAATGGGAATGGATTACTCGCATTAATAGATTGTCCTTTCACCGCAAATCTCCAACTCGTGTTCTTTGGCAATTCACTGGTCACACCTAATATCAGCTTTCTTAGTTCTGTCAAATCTGAGGCCGTTACCTTGCCATCATTGTTAGCATCTGCCGCTATCAATTTGTAAGGACTTGTCAAACTCTCAAAGCCTAAGATGTGCCTTTGGATCATTACTAAGTCTAGTGTGCTCACGCCGTTGAGATAATCACCACCTTTGCTCGCTGTTACTTGATAATCAAGACCATTGGCCACTTTTATTTCATAGCCGCCAGTCTCATTGGTATTCACTGTCTTAGGAAATTCGGTGATATTGGCATCGATAGATACCGCCACATTGCTGACCGCTTGGTCTTGGGCTGTTTTCACAGTTCCCTCAATGTTTGAACCACTACCTGCAGGACATCCTACGCCATTACAGATCACTTTCAATTCGGTCATACACCAGTCTGAGTTGTGGTGACCATCAGTCACATCTGCACGTATATTCTTCACTCCTACACTGGTGAATACATACCCAGATGTACCACCACCTGTACCGTTGGGACTCCATAGCTGCAACTCGCCTCTCAAGTATGCTTGTCTCGTAGCATTAGTGGTCAACAATGTGGTACTGGTCACATCGGCTACCCAACCATTAGCATTGAAATAATGCTCATAGTCTTTGTGAGGCAGGCCATTTCTTGATCCACTTGTATAAGACGTGGACAAACTCTTGATCCATCCTTCAAAGGTAAACGATAACTG
>JBATLM010000170.1:0-15083 GCA_049289315.1 Cyclobacteriaceae bacterium | reverse complement strand
GAATGTGAGAACAGGCGATGTGATTTGGAAGACCCAGCATCAAGGGTTTGGTGGAAAAAAATTCATTACCAAAGAAAGACAGGGAGATTTGAGAATAGAAGGGGATCGTATTTTTGTGATTTATAATGGTATTCAAGTGTTTGATTTAGCCTCTGGGAATAACGTTTGGAGTGCATTCTACAATGAGTCCATTAAAATTCTAAAAGAACCTGGTAATCTTAAAAAAGGTTTAAACATTGGGGGAGGCGCGACAGGTGGAATAAAAGGAGAAACGTACGATGCTATTGCTGAACCCTTGATTACTGGAGATGCAGTCTATGTTGTATTGCAGGAAAAAGACAATAAAGTCCGGAGGAAGTACATCCAAAAATTTGACTTGGCTTCTGGAAAGCTACTGTGGACATCTGAAAAAATAAATGATGCGAAAGCATTGCCAAGACTTGCTTTGGTAGATGGTGTTTTGGTAGCACAAATCGGAGGATTAGTGAATCAGCAATACAGAGCATTATTGAATAGCCCAGGAGTAGGAACCAGCGGTGGTTCTGAGTATTGGGCTTGGGTCAATGAGTGGGTCTGGGTAGGTAAGTTTGGACTAAAGGGCTTTGATACCTCGAGTGGTGCGAATATATGGGAGTCTGAAAAATTCAAAGGGAGTATCACAAAAATGGCCGTTGATGAAAAAAATGTTTACGCAGCCAGCGATAAGTACTTCTATTCGATACAAGCCAAAAGCGGAAACGAAAATTATCAAGTTGACTTCAAAGCGACTAAAGTAGGCGACCCTAAATTTTCTTATGACATAGGAGAGGCTGTGACAATTATGGGAACTAAGGGTGTGACGGCTTTTAATAAGAGCGATGGAGAGGCGCTATATTCTTCAGAGAAGATTAAAAATATAGAAAGGACCTATGAAAGAGGTGGAAAGTTGTATGTGCAAAATGATAAAGACGATTTGACACTTTTGGATCTTGAGACAGGAGAAACTTTGGGAACTGTGAAAATTCCGGAGCACAATTCTGAGAAAAAGACATTGAAGCAAATGGCAGTTGGTGGTGATGGCAATGAAGAACAGTTTGCAAGAGTGAGAGAATTGAGCGGAGGTGCTGATCTTACAGATGACGGAAAATTCATATTCGTATTCGATGGCAACAAGGTGATCAAGTACCAAGCAGATTAGCTATTCACTTAGACCGATCTCTTTTGGGATCGGTCTTTTTTTCATCCCTAACCGACATCATCATGAAAAAGTGGATATTACTTTCTTGGCTTATTGTCTCGTATGTAACGCTATGCTATTCACAAGATGTAGAACTAGTCCTTCAATCAGGTCATGGACTTCAGATCAATGATATCGAGTATTCACCAGACGGCACAAAAATAGCAACGTGTAGTGAGGACTTCACCATCAAAATTTGGGAAATCGCTACTGGTAAAGAGATGACTACTATGTTCGGTCATACCAAAGCCGTCAATGATTTGGCATTTGCACCAGATTCGAAAACACTCGTGTCGGTAGGCGATGATAACAAGGTTATCATTTGGGAGGTTGAAAGTGGTAAGTCACTAAAGGTGATTTCTGATCATAAGAATAAAGTTTTGGGCGTGGACTATTCACCCAAAGGAGACTATTTTGCCACATGCGGGATGGATAAAGTGGTGCTTCTTCACAATGTGGCCTCTGGGAAAATTAAAGAACTCTACGAATTCAACAGTGAAGTTAATCGAGTAAAATTTCTCAATAGTGGAGATTATCTATATGCAGAAACGGATAAGCTTTTAAGTAAGAATGCTTTTTTCTCCATTCCTCAAGGCAAGATGGTGACTTGGATACCAGGGGGAGGAGCGACTTCTATTAGCTTCGATTCAGAGGATAAAAAATTCATGGTAGGGCGTGTTCAATATGGTACACCTACAATTTCAATTATAAAGGATTGGAACATGATTACCGATTGGAAGAAAAGTAAAGAGCCGCTATGGAAGAGCCTTTATCCGTATAACTTTCAGGATACTACAGGGAGTTTCAAGATATTGCCATGGCAAAAGCAGGATAACTACGATATCAATAATGTTGATACTGATATCGCGAAAGGGATGGGCAGTGAGGTGGCGTTATCTGTGTTTTTTTCAGAAGATGGGAAGAACGACATCATTGCAGCCAATCAATTCGGGGAAATTTTGTGGTGGAAATATGATGATATTAAATTTTTTCCTAGGACAGCAAACCCGTATGCTAAACTCAACGAGAAAATGGGTAACATGTATGCGACACCTTATAAACTAATTAAAGCACATCGCTCCCCTATTTTAGATGCAGTTTCCTCGAGTGATGGTAAGTACATCTTTTCTTCAGCTGAAAATGGAGAAATGAAACTTTGGGATACTGATCTGATGAGGAATATTCAAACATTCACCTCAGGAGCTGTATTGCCTATGTACGCAGCCTCCTTTGGAGCGGATGCTAAAACTATGATATTGTCCACAGGGCTTAAAGATCGCCATTTAATAGAGTTATCTAGTATGGAGATTATCGAATCCTTCGAGATGGAAGAAATCATTGAGCGCTACGCCTTCAGCAATGACCGCAGTAAAGTTTTGATGGGCTTTTACAATAGCTCGTTCTTCCACCTCATAAACATGAAGACGAAAGAAGTATTAAGGACTTTCAAAGGTCACTTAGGAGAAATCACTTCGCTTTCATTTTCAGAGGATGAATCTAATGCAATCTCGACTGCCTCCGAGGGCAAAAGGATAACTTGGAGTTTATCTTCTGGTGATATTATCAACAACGAGGTAATAGGCAAAGCAGAAATAGCATCTGCTAAGAATAGTAGTAGCTTAGAAATCAATAAGATTAAAACCGTTGTTACCCTAAACTCTGATGACGGCATTTCAGAACTTACCCATCTCAATAAAATTACTTCTTGGGGTTACACTCCAGATGAAAAGTATGCTTTCACAGCCAGTATGGATGGTTCTATTGCGCTATGGAATCCTAAATCAGGAGAAAATGTAGCAAAGATCATGGTTACTAAAGACAAAGAGGTGATCGCCATCACGCCTGATTATTATTTTTTGGCAAGTAAGAATGCGCTAAAAGGAATTGCCTTCAAGTACAATGGCAGGATGTATCCATTTGAACAATTCGATCTTCAATTGAACAGACCAGATATCGTGTTGGAAAGAATAGGATATGCAGATACTCGATTGGTTCGTGCCTACAATGCCGCATTTAAGAAGAGGCAGGCACAACTTGGTATTCCGGATGAAGGCACTATAAATTTTAACGTACCTATAGTAGATGTGGATTTGGCCAGGTTACCAAGATCAACTTCGTCTAGAAATTATAAATTCACTGTAACAGGATCTGATGATAAGGAAGAATTGTCTTCGATTTTAGTGAAAGTTAACGGTGTGCCACTATCTCAGATAAAAGCTGAAGGTAAGCAAGTCACTAAGGAGATTAATGTGGACCTTAGTACTGGTGACAACAAGGTGGAAGTTAGTCTCATTAATTCAAAAGGAATCTCCTCTTTGGTTCAATCCTTCGAAGTTGACTACATCAACGATTCGCCAAAGCGAGATTTGTACCTAATAACAGTTGGCGTATCCAAATATGCCAACCAAGACTTCAACCTCACTTATGCAACCAAAGATGCGGGAGATATCAATGAATTGCTTAGGTCTCAAAGTGAAATGTTTGAGAATATACATCATCTTAATTACCTGGACAATCAGGCTACACCAGAGAATATAGCGGCTACCAAAAGCAAACTTGGCCAATCAAAAATTGATGATTATGTTATTTTCTTCTTTGCTGGACATGGGCTACTTGATAAGAATCTCGACTACTACCTAGGGGCACATAATATTAATTTTTCCAATCCTAGTGATGGTGGGTTGTCTTATGAAAGCGTCCAAAACTTAATGGGTAATATTAATGCTAGAAACAAACTGATTCTTATTGACGCATGTCATTCTGGAGAACTAGAAAAGCAAGCGGTTACTGTCTCGAATACTTCATCCAACCTAGGAGGAAAACTCAGTTCTAGGGGATTCACGGAAGTTCAAGAGCGCACCGGAGTAGAAAGAATCATAGGGTTTGGCAATCTATTCAAATTCATGAAATCACAATTCGCTGACCTCAGGGAAAATACCGGAGCTATCGTAATCTCTAGTGCTGGGGGTGCAGAGTTTGCGTTTGAAAGTGATAAGTGGAAAAATGGTGTATTCACATTTTTTCTCAAGCAAGGATTATACACTAAGGAGGCTGATCTGAATGGAGATGGGAGCATTTACGCGAGTGAGTTGCAGAGGTATCTTTCAGAGAAAGTTTATGAGGCTACCGATGGTAAGCAGCGCCCAACAACTCGGGCAGAAAACCTGAATTATGATATGCTACTTTATAAGTGATGTCTCTAATTAATACGCGTTGTTTATATTCTCTGGAATACGAATCCTTCAAAATAAACCTTGTTCTTTGTTACCTTGACTTAACGAAAATCTTTGCCCCATTTCCTTTCAACCTTTCGGGCCCTTTTTGAAAGTGCTTTAGTCTTAGCGTAAGTGTACTCTCTTCTTCTGTGATGGTTGTGATTTCGTAAAACTTAATCTGATTATCAGCAACTATGCTTTTAACCAAACCATAAAGGCTGTTAGCATACAAATCGCGATTTTGATAAATTTGACTTTCATGGGTTGTTTTTCTTATAGCTTGTACATTTGTAGTCTAATGTAGACAGGTGTTAAATATTCTTTTTAAAGAAAGTGTGGGCAATGCAGGCTATTGATCGAAGATTTTGTTGCAATCTATTATTTACACTAATTGTATTTATACATTTTGGTTGCAGTCCTCCTGAAAAAAAGAATTTGGCTATTCCAGAGGGTATGGTTCTAATCCCAGAAGGTTCGTTTCAAATGGGAGCTAAAAGTGAGCAGGCCTATGCTGATGAATTTCCGGTGCATGAGGTGAGCATTTCAGCATTTTATATGGATGATACTGAAGTTACTAACGAGCAGTTTTTGTTATTCGTTGAGGCTACCAACTACTTAACTGTAGCGGAGCGTGCTATTGTTTGGGAGGAGTTGAAATTGCAACTGCCACCCAACACGCCAAAGCCAGCGGATTCATTGTTTAGACCCGGGTCGCTTTTGTTTAAATCAACTGCAGGGCCAGTAGATTTATCAATCCCGGTGTGGTGGGTGTGGACTATTGGAGCAGATTGGCAACATCCGGAAGGTCCTGGTAGTAGTATTGAAGGTAGGATGGATCACCCCGTGGTGCATGTGAGTTGGGAAGATGCAAATGCCTATGCAAAATGGGCAGGTAAAAGATTGCCAACTGAGGCAGAGTGGGAGTGGGCTGCAATGGGAGGCTTAGAAAATGCAATTTATCCTTGGGGAAATGTGCCCGCAGAGGAGGCGTATGATAAGGCTAATTTCTGGCAGGGATTTTTTCCTTATGAAAATCTTGAAAAGGATGGCTATTCTGACACAGCACCAGTTAAATCATTTCCTGCCAACGGATATGGTTTGTATGATATGGCTGGAAATGTATGGGAATGGTGCAGTGATAAGTATCATGCTAATTCATACGAACAATCGAAGCGAGAAGGATTAGTTGAAAACCCAAAGGGGCCGGAGAAGTCTTTTGATCCTTTGGAACCTTATACTCCTAAGCATGTTTTGAGAGGAGGTTCTTTCTTGTGCAACGATAGTTATTGCAGCGGATATCGGGTAGCGCGTAGGATGAAGTCAAGTGAAGACTCAGGATTTAACCATACTGGATTTAGATGTGTAAAAAATGTAGTGAATTAGATAACTGACTGAATTTTTCATATCCCATTACTGTTCAAAATCAATAAATTGCACAACATGAATGCTTCAGTGGAAAATGCACTTATTAGTAAGCCTCTTTTAGATCGGTTGATTACAGAGGGCACTTTGAGAGTTTTTGAACCAGAAACGGTTATTATTGATGAAAATGATTACGTCAAAAGCGTTCCGATTGTACTTTCTGGGTCTATCAAAGTGCTTAAGATTGATCCAGATGGCAAGGAGGTTTTGTTATACTATATTAAGCCGGGCGAAAGCTGCGTGATGTCTTTCCTTGGTGCTACTTGCAACCAAACAAGTAAAATAAAGGCTATAGTTGAAGAAAGGGCAGAGGTGTTGATGCTGCCTATCCATAAATCATTTGAGCTCATTAAGGACAATCCCGCCTGGCTTGAATTTATTTTTCAATTGTATAACCGGAGGTTTGAGGAATTACTCGATGTAGTTAATTCTGTAGTTTTTCAACATGTGGACGATCGATTGTGGGATTTACTTAAAAAGAAAGTGAAAATGTTAAAAACGAACGAGCTAGTCCTTACGCACCAGCAACTGGCTGATGAGTTGGGAACGGCAAGGGAAGTGGTCTCTCGTTTATTAAAACAATTAGAAAAGAATAATCAGGTTAAACTTTCGAGAAATAAAGTTACAGTACTTGTGGCTGTGTGACGAATGTTACGTTGATCCGATCAGCGATTCATTAGTTTTGCATTTTAGTATTCACATTTGAGATATGGAGTTAGTAGGATATGCATCAGCCATCATTATGGGCCTTTCATTAGGATTAATAGGTGGCGGAGGTTCAATACTTACAGTCCCCATATTGGTTTATTTATTTGGTGTAGATCCAGTTACATCTACAGCCTATTCATTGTTCGTTGTAGGGCTTACTAGTTTAGTAGGGTCGTTTAGCCATCTAAAAAATGGGAATGTCCACCTAAGAACTGCTGTAGTTTTTGGAATTCCTTCAATCATAACGGTCTATTCGGTACGGAAATTTGTTGTGCCGATTATTCCAGACACACTGTTTTCAATTGGCTCTTTCACTCTTACAAAGCCATTATTTGTAATGGTGCTTTTTGCAATGCTTATGCTTTTGGCTTCTGTTTCAATGATTCGAGACACTAAGAAAGCTGAGAAAGAAGGAGATCAAATTAAGTACAACTATCCTTTGATTTTTCTTGAAGGTTTTCTTGTAGGAGGAGTTACAGGATTGGTGGGGGCCGGTGGAGGCTTTCTTATTATTCCTGCTTTGGTGCTACTGGCTGGCTTGCCTATGAAACAAGCAGTAGGGACTTCTTTATTGATTATTGCAATGAAATCACTGATTGGGTTTACAGGAGACTTAGGCTCTGAGATTCAAATTGATTATAAGTTCATGATGATGTTTTCCGCATTTGCTATTGCAGGTATTCTCGGTGGTGCCTATTTATCCAAATTTATACCCGGAAAAAAATTGAAGCCTGCCTTTGGATGGTTTGTTTTGGTCATGGGTCTTTTCATTCTAGGCAAAGAATTACTAGCCTAAACTCCCTTTAAAATTTATTGGTAAATGGTTTGGTGAGAGAGAAACTTCCTCACTCAAAAAAATATTTTGCGTCAATGTGATAATGGTCACTGACATTGGTTGCTCAGCTTCCAATCTTTGTATTGGATAAAGAATAAATTATTTCTTAAAAAATACACACATGGAAACTATAGAAGTAACACAAATGCCTCGAATAGGTGATAAAGCGCCCGATTTTGAAGCAGTAACCACTACAGGGCAAATTAAATTTTCAGATTTTATCAAGGGTAGTTGGACACTATTATTCTCTCATCCTGCGGATTTTACTCCTGTTTGTACTACCGAAATGTCAGGGTTTGCTAATGAGCAGAAGTACTTTGAAAGCAAGAATACCAAACTGATTGGTTTGAGTATTGACAGCATTCATTCGCACATCGCTTGGGTTAATAATGTGCGTGAAAAAACAGGAGTTTATATGCGATTTCCAATTATCGCGGACATTGACATGAAGGTGGCGAAATTATACGGAATGCTTCAGCCTGGTGAAAGTGAGACTGCAGCTGTCCGTGCCGTTTTCTTTATCGATCCCGATGGGAAGATTAGGCTTATTATGTATTACCCACTCAATGTTGGGCGCAACATGGATGAGATCAAACGTGCTTTGGAAGCATTACAAACTTCAGATAAAAACAAAGTGGCATTGCCTTTGGACTGGAGACCTGGTGATAAAGTAATTGTTCCCCCACCTAAAACTCTTGATGCACTTGACGAGCGATTAGAAAGTAAACTAGAGATGGTGGATTTCTATTTGGCTAAAAAATCGTTATAGAACTAAACTGAATAAGAGTATGTTTAATATATTTTCATCACAGACCAAAGAATATGAGGACCTGGATGGTGTGGTATTTAAGGAGAAATTCTCTAATTCTAAAGGGGCAACATTAGTTGATGTGCGCACTTTAGGTGAGTTCAAAGATGGGACAATCAAAGGAGCGAAGCATATTGATTTTATGTCATTCAACTTTAAAAGTGACTTTTCTAAGTTGGATAAAAGCAAGGAGTATTTTCTATTTTGCCGTAGTGGCAATCGCAGCGGACAGGCATGCAGTATCCTTACAAAGGAAGGTTATAAAGTATACAATTTAAGAAGAGGAATAGGCGATTGGCCGTTCTAAGAATTTGGTTGGATGTAAGTGAAGTTGGCAGGCAGCCCGAAAGGGTTGCCTGTTTTTTTATATTGAATTTCTTTTACCAAAAAGTACCAGAAGAATTCCACCTACAATTATCACTGAACTTACTATTTGAATTATAAAAACAGGCTCGTTGAGAATAAGTACCGCGAGTATGGCGCTAAAAATAGGAAGTGTATTGTAAATGGTGGCTGCTTTTGTTGAACCTATTTCCGCAACAGACCTGTTCCACAAGTAGTAAGAGATTACAGAGGGGCCCACACCGATATACACTAATTGTAAGGTTGATGACATGGTAAAGTGTAAGGATGTGGCAGGGTTTATCAATTCAATGAGAAAAAATGGAGATAGCATTGCAATGCCCAAAATGAATGTAGCCGATACAAAAGAAAGATTACCTATCGCTGGATTCTTTCTTTTTATGAGTACTGAGTAGAATGCAAAGATACTGGCAGCTCCTGCCATTACTAAATCTCCTTTATTGAATTCAAGTTCAAGTATTTTTTCAGGGTTTCCTTTGGAGAGTAATGTCAATAGTCCGGTCAGGAGAACTATAAAACCAAGAGCTTGTTTAGCTGTAATTGTTTCTCTGTAGAGTAACCAGTTGAAAAGAACTACATATAATGGAGCTGTGATTGCAAAAAGAGATAAATTGAATACAGAAGAAGTATGAGCTGCCAGATAAATTAACGAATTGAAAACAGTAACTCCTGTAAATGATAAAAGGAGCATAAGTCTCCATTGTTTCAACAGTATTCTGAAATCTCTTTTTAAATGAGGAATAGCGAATGGGAGAATCACCACCGTTGCCACTAACCATCTAAAGAAAGAAATTGAAACAGGTGAAAAGGTTGCATTTAAGTCCCTTGCTACAATGAAATTGCCGGACCATATTATGGTGGCCAAAAGAGCAAATAAGTATCCGGAATAGGCTTTGAGATCCCTCATTAATTCGATTAGGCGGCAAAGATGGTCAATAATGGACTTAACTGGAATTGTTGTCGCTAAGGGCCAGAAAAAAGAATAATTACTGTTAATTTTCTAGGTGTAACCTTTTCTTACTTCCCCGGTAACCAGGGCAGAAACAGACTCGAACCAAGGATTTAATGACTGACGAGCAGATAATGGAGGCCGTTAAAAACGGTAACCTGGAGCAGGCCTCCTTACTTTATGCGCGCTATCACATGCGCATATTTAATTTTCTTGCCAGAATGACCCTTGATCGGGAGCAGGCTGAGGATTTAACTCAAAATGTTTTTTTGAGATTGCTGAAGTATAGGGAGTCATATAAAGATGGGATGCGTTTTCAATCTTGGATTTATCAGATGGCCAGAAATGCATTCTCTGATTACTACCAGGCTCATAAAAATAAATACAGCCGATTCGTAGATGTTCAGCAAGTGGGCAACAAGGCCTCATCAGCGCAAGAGGATATGGAGCAGATTGAAAAGGAGGAATTATTGAACCGGTCGATGGCCTTACTCAGTGAGGATCAAAGGGAGCTACTAATACTCACTCGTTATCAACATATGAAATATGAGGAAGTAGCTCATGTGATGGACACTACGGTTGCGAATATAAAAGTGAAAGTACACAGGGCTATCGCAAAACTAAGAGAACATTATTTTCAACTCGAACAGCTTTAGAAATGGAAAAAGAAAAATTGGAATCTTTATTGATCGAATATATTGATGGCACTTTGTCCGCTACAGAATCTGCTGAAGTTGAGCAACTCTTACGAGAGGATGAGAAAGCGAGGAGGTTGCACGAGGAGTTAACTGTAGTGATGAATGCGATGCATAATGCGGAATCATTAGACCTCAACCCTGGGCATGAAAAAATGTTTGATATTAATTTAAAGAAAGAGATTGAAGCTCAGCATTCAAAAACTATTTTCTTTAGACCTGTAATATATAAGGCAGCCGCGGCAGTTGCTCTGGTATTATTGGGTCTTGCAGGCGGGTACTGGTTAAATAAAAATGGGCAACAGGCCAGGGAGCTTGCTGCCTTGCGAAAGGAAATGGAAGCAACAAAACAAACTATGATGGCCATGCTTAATAATGATCAGTCAGCGAGCCAAAGAATGCAAGGGGTAAATGTAGCACTTACTATTTCTTCTCCTGATAATGATGTTGTTGTTGCTTTGGAAAAGACAATGATGTCAGATCCTAATACTAATGTGAGGCTGGCTGCGCTTGAGGCGTTGAGTAAGTTTGTTCAAGAGGCATCAATACGAAAAAAGTTAATCGAATCACTTGCTATGCAAGACGACCCTATGGTTCAAATTGCACTCATTCAATTGTTGGTAAACCTAAAAGAAAAAGGAGTAGTCAATGATTTGGAAAGGATTATTGAGGATGAAAAAAGTATTGATGCTGTAAAGGATGAGGCTTATACCGGAATAATAAAACTTTCCTGAGTAACCTTTTTGGTGGAGCCAGGTAAATCGAAATAAAAAGAAAATGAAAAAATTATTAATTGTATTGGCTTTGATTCCCTGGTTGTCCAAAGCGCAGGAGTTCAAAGTAGCGAAGAGCAGTGGAAGACTTGAGGTTCACCTTGGTCGAGTTTTAATAGAAGGGTACAATGGGAATGAGATAGTGTTCTCATCTCAAGATGGTAAGGATGCTAAAGATGAACGTGCCGAAGGCTTGCGCGCAGTAAATGGACTAGGACTAGAGGATAATACAGGATTAGGCATTAACGTAGAGCAATCGGCCAACGCGGTAGTGGTGAAGCAACTTAAAAAAGTGAGTTCCCCTAAAATAAAGATTCTGGTTCCTAAGGGCGTTATCGTTTCATTTCAACATGATTCTCAATACGGAGGAAAAGTGCAGTTTAAAAACATGGAGAATGAGATAGAGGTTTCAGCGCAATATAATAGTGTTGAGTTGGAGAACATTACCGGCCCTATGACGGTGAAGTCAATCTATGGGCATGTGGAGGCGGATTTTAGCTCAACCATAAAAAGTCCGATTTCTATTGTGTCGGTTTATGGTTATGTGGATATCACCATCCCTTCTGTGACCAAAGCCAATTTGAAAATGGATACTTCCTATGGAGAAATATTCGTTTCGCCTGATTTGAAATTTGAAGTGAGCACCGATGGAAGCATGGTTAAGTATAGTGATAGGGTGCAGGGAAAGCTGAATGGAGGTGGTGATTTAAATATTGACCTCAGCAGCAACTATGGTAAGATTTATTTGAGAAAGAAATAGCGTTAAAAAATTTGATTTAATATAAGAAAATGAAAAAGCAATATTTAATAGTAGTAGTGGCTCTGGTTTTGGCCAAAGGTTTATGGGCGCAAGAATATAAATTACCAAAGAGCACAGGTAAGCTAAGCATCCAAGAGGTAAACAGTGTAAAGATAGAAGGTTATAGTGGCAATGAAATTGTGTTCACATCTAGCAGTTTTAATAAGGACAAAGATGAGAGGGCGAAAGGTTTGCGAGCCATAAGCAGCATGGGGCTGGAAGACAACACAGGACTTGGGCTTTCTGTTATCGAGACCAATGGAGTAATTGAGGTAAAGCAGTTGAAAAAGATGGATGGCCCTAATATACTTATTAAGGTACCTCAAAATGTAAGCGTAAAATATGTACATACCTCACCTTATGGTGATGATATTGAGATTAAGAATTTTGAAGGAGAGTTATATGTGTCCACTGTTCACAATGATGTGCAACTGACAAATGTGACTGGCGAGCTTACCATAAAAACTGTTCATGGAGATATAGATGCTAGTTTCAGTTCATCTATAAATAAGATTGTTTCACTTACGTCTACACACGGTCATATTGATGCCGCCATACCCACAGCCACAAAGGCCAACCTCAAATTGAATACGTCATGGGGTGAGATATTTATTGATCCTGATTTTAAACTCGAAGTTGATAAGTCGGGTAGTATGGTTAAGTATAGTGATAAGATGACAGCAAAAATTAATGGAGGAGGAACTGAAATTACTTTGTCATCTACTCATGATAATGTGTATCTGCGCAAAAAATAATGAGCCTTCATTTTAATTCAATAACGATGAAAATAAGTTTTATTCTTGCATTGCAATTATTTACATTCAGTCTGCTAGCTCAAACAAGTGTGAGTAAATCTGTGCCAGTAAAGGCAGGTCAGATAATATCAATGAAATTTGATTATCCTGAATTAATTAAGATAAGTACCTGGGATAAGGGTGAAGTTTCAATTCAGGCCAGTGTAGATATCAACAATGGTGAAAATGATGATGCTTTTGAATTGTCTGTGGACAACGGTGGAAGTAGCGTGGTTGTCGAAAGTAGAATTAGGGATATCAAGAATCTACCTCAGATGATAACAGTAATGGATGGTGTGGAGAAGATAATTTTCAAATCGAAAGAGGAGTATAAAAAGTACAAGGCCGAAAATGGTAGAGCATTTGATAGGGTTTCGTGGGGTGCGGATATAGATGTAATTATTGAAATTAAAATTCCCAGAGGAATAAAAACCTACATCGTATCCACCTATGGGATGGTTGAGGTGAGTAGTTTTGATGGACCTATTGCTGTTGAAGCTCAATATGGAGGAGTGGATGTTGCCCTTAACGAAAAGTCGGTAGGAGAGTTATATGCTGTTACGAACTATGGGCAAATTTATTCGAACCTTGATGTTCGGTTTGCTGGCAATGATTTACAAGAAAAAGATTTTTACACTTTTGTATCAGCAAAGCCAGGTTCTGGTCCTCGATATGATTTTGAATCCAAATACGGTAACGTATATCTGAGAAAGGTGAATTGATGTGTTAAGTTATTCTGCCTCAGCTGTAATACCCCCTTGTATTCTTTTACAAGGGGGTATTTTTTTGCATCTTGCGCGCGAATTGTAAATAACTGTTCTGAATCGCTTATGGCACTATTAGAAAAACAATTGTATGTGAAAAAGTCTACACTGCCTGGAGCAGGGAAAGGATTATTCACAAAGAAGAATATTAAAAAGGGCACCAGAATAGTTGAATACAAGGGTGAAATTCTTACGTGGAAGGAAGTCCAGAAGTTAGCGGATGACCGCAACGGTTATGTATTTTACATTAACAGTAAGCGATGCATTGATGCTTGGAATTACAAAAAGGCGCTGGGCAGATATGCTAACGATGCAAAGGGGATCGGCAGGGTGAAAGATATAAAGACCAACTCAGAGTATGTGGTTGGCAACGGCAAGAAGAAATGCTATATCGAAGCAATCAAAGATATCCCAGCTAAGGCTGAGATTTTTGTGGAATATGGAAAAGATTACTGGAAGGTAGTGCGCGACAATCTTAAAATTGATAAGGATAGAGAGAAGAAGGAAAAAAAGAAGGGGAAGAAAGGAAAGAAAGCAAAGTTGCCTCATCACAAGGCAACTAAGCGATTATAATAACTATTGGTTTTTGTCAGCCTCTGCTTTGGCTTCTTCCAAAGTAGAGAGCATTGTCTCTTTTACAGCATTTATTTTCTCCATCTGCGATTCGAGATAAGCACGAGCTTCTTCCACATCTAATGAATCTGGGGTGTTAAATTGACGCATCCAAACCATCATTGAATTGTTAGCAGAATCAAGTGATAAGATCATTTTCTCCAAAGCATCTTTTCTTTCTTGCACCAAGTCCGGTGAGTTGACGATTTTCTCCTGTAGCTGAGACTTAATCTTGTAGATATCATCCATTTTAGGCATGACTTCGTCATGGACATCCATAACCATATCGTATAGGGCCTGATTCGGATCCTCATTTACTTCCTGGTTCTCCTCTTCTTCATTTTGATCTGAAGGTTTTCCGCAGGCTGCCAAAACCACTAAAAACAGTATTAAAAGCTTGTAAGTCAGTTTCATTGATTGAATTTTGTTTATTGACAAAGGTACATTTTTTACAACTTTTAATGCCAATCCACAGAGCAAACGATAGTTAGGTTATGAGAATTTTTGCAAAAAAATACAGTATCGGTGGTTGTAATAAGTGAATAATTCCTTTTCTTAGCGGCTCGATTATGAATACAACCAGCAACAAGCGATTTTACTTTTACTATTTTATCTATCAAACCCAGTCGGGACTTGATCGAGAATCGCTTTGTTAATTGAAATATAAACAGAGAATATTCAGAAAGTCCCGGAACCCCCGGGACTTTCTGTTTTTATAGACATTTATGGACAGAAAGAAAACAAAGAGAGTTGCCATACAAGGAATAGCCACGAGTTTCCATGAAGTAGCTGCCATGCAGCACTTTGGTGAGGAGATTGCAACTGTTGAGTGCCTATCGTTTCATGACTTATGTGAAGCAATTAAAAGTGAAGAGGCAGATTTTGGTGTTATGGCAATTGAGAATTCAATTGCTGGAAGTATTCTTCCCAACTATTTCCTTTTACAGCAATATCACTTCACTATTCTAGGAGAGGTATATCTTCCCATTCGCATGCACTTGATGGCATTGCCTGGTGTTAATTTATCCGCCATCAAAGTGATTGAATCTCATCCTATGGCTATAAGGCAGTGCGCTGATTATTTGCATCAATTATCAAATGTAGAAATACGGGAAAGCGATGACACAGCA
>JBATLM010000169.1:0-15774 GCA_049289315.1 Cyclobacteriaceae bacterium | reverse complement strand
GGATAAGACCATTGGAGTCAATGCAATCATTTCTTTGAAATAGATATCGCCAGGATAAAAATCACCACCGCAACCAACCCTTAAATGAGTTATTGCGTGCAGACTTACATAGAAAGCCATGGGCATGAAGTTGTTTTTTGAAAAAATTAAGCGCCATCGTTTTGGTCTTTTAGTACTTATTGGCTTATTGGTCGTCAGTATTTCTTTTTTAACCAGACTCTTTTTGTTGCTGGTTTCTGATGGAATATCTGAATTATCATTTCTGTCTATTTTAGAAGCCTTCCTGATTGGATTCTTTTTTGATCTTATTAATGCCACTTATTTTATTATCCCAGTCCTTATCTATTTGTGGCTTTGCCCTGAAGGCATTTATAATAAGCAATGGCACCGGTATTTTCTCAATTTTATTCTTTTCTTTTTCACCTCAATATTAATTTTTAGCTCTATCTCCGAATGGTTCTTTTGGGAAGAGTTTACTACTCGATTCAATTTTATAGCCGTTGATTACCTTGTGTATACCACTGAAGTCATTGGTAATATCCAACAGTCTTATGCTATTGAATGGTACATCGGTATAGCATTGGCATGCTCAGCACTTATTGTTTATCAGTTTCGTTCATGGACTATCCAATAGTACTTTATGACTTTTAAAAAGAGAACTGTTTGGTTTCTATTAATTCTTGCCCTTCCAATTTTCTCCTATTGGGTGGTCAATACTAAGGCACATCGTTTTAGTAATTCTACATTGGCTAATGAGTTGGCGGGAAATGGTCTCTATGAATTGTTTGCTGCTTATTTAAACAATGAATTGGACTACGATCAGTTTTACAGTACTATCAATAATGATGAGGCCTTTACACAGGTACGCCAATTATTAAGAACAGATGAAGCCCGGTTTGTAGATTCTTGGGCTTTTTCTGTGGAGAGAACAATAAAGGCGAAGATGCCTGAGAAAAGAATGAATGTGATATTGGTTAGTGTAGAAAGCTTTAGTGCTGATTTTATGGGGTATTTTGGTAATCAAGAAAAAATCACTCCCTTTCTTGATTCACTGGCCTTGCAAAGTCAACTCTACACAAATTTATATGCAACGGGAACACGCACTGTACGAGGACTTGAGGCTTTGTCGTTGTGCGTTCCGCCAACCCCAGGTCAATCCATTGTAAGAAGACCAAACAATGAAAATTTATTTACGCTCGGAAGAGTGTTTGAAGAGAAGGGATATGAAAGTAAATACATCTATGGTGGATATGGATATTTTGACAATATGAGTTATTTCTTTTCTCACAACGATTATGAGGTAGTAGACCGGGTCGAGCTAAAGGATGAGGAGATTGATTATGAAAATGTGTGGGGCGTAGCAGATGAAAACTTGTTTGATTTAGCTACAAGAGAAATTGAAAAATCCATATCGAATAACAAACCCGTGTTTGCCCAAATTATGACTACTTCTAACCATCGGCCCTATACCTATCCGGATGGAAGAATCGATATTCCATCTCATACTGGGCGAGCTGGGGCAGTGAAGTACACGGATTATGCTATTTGTCAGTTTGTAAAAGAAATTAGCAAGAAGCCGTGGTTTGCAAATACCCTTCTCATCATTGTGGCCGATCATTGTGCCTCCAGTGCGGGAAAGACGGAACTTCCTGTTGATAAGTACCACATTCCTATGCTCGTTTACTCACCAGGATTTATTGCTCCGGGAGTTATGGATCGTTTAATGAGTCAGATTGATATCGGCCCTACAGTATTGGGCATGCTTAATTTTAATTATAAAAGTAAATTTTTTGGTTATGATATGGCCCATCTTGAGTCAGGTAGAGAACGTGCCTTTGTGAGTACGTATCAGAGTTTGGGTTTTATAAAGGGAGATGAATTGGTTGTGTTAATGCCCCAAAAGGAAGTGAAGTATTTTACTTTACGTGACGGAGATCAGGTGGAACATGCTCAAAAGGATTCTACACTGTTGAAGGAGGCCATAAGTTGGTATCAAACTGCAAGTACTTCCTTTAAGAGCGGTCTAATGAATTAGGTTTTAATCCAATCCTTTTGAGCGGTGCCGAGAAATATATTTTCATTTTGGTTGTTGCTGGGCTCCACTGCAATGTTTTTGGACAGAACAATTCGCTGGATTCCTTGAAGGAGGCAAAAGTTATTTTATTGGAGTATGCACGGCCAAAACACTTTTCTTTTCTAACCTCCTTACCAAAAACTTTTGTTGGTGCTTCCAAGGAGACGTTTCGATCCAAAAGCATCCCAGCACTATCATTGATTACATTGTCTACGCTATTGCTGATACCTGTTGATCAGCGTATCAATGATGGAGTAAATGATTTCTCCAGATCGATAGGCCTTAACTCAGATCGAGAGTATAAAACACTGATAGGTTTTAATTTGGGAAACCTTGATGTTGATGTGTACGATGCACCTCAAAACCTAAACACAGTTTTTTATTCTATAGGTGAGGGGTCAACCAGTATGCTGATTTGCGCAGGACTTTATCTCCATGGAAAAGTAAAGCACAATTACCGATCACTGCAAGCGTCCAACCAACTGCTTCAATCACTACTTGCAGTGGGTATTACTACTCAATTCATCAAAAGAATTTCAGGAAGAGAAAGTCCATTTGTAGCTACTGTTCCAGGAGGTGCGTGGAGTCTCTTTACAAATCCTGCCACTTATCAAAGTAAGGTTCCCAGCTATGACGCTTTTCCATCAGGGCATCTAGCTACTATGATGGCAACTACCACCGTATTAACACTTAACTACCCAGAAAAAAAATGGATTAAGCCTGTGGGATATGGATTAATGACACTGGTTAGCCTTGCTATGATTAACAACGGAGTCCATTGGACAAGCGATTACTCTTTGGCGCTTGGTATTGGGTATGTATTCGGGAAAGTTTCTTTCGGAATGAACAAATGGGTAAAAGGTGAAAGGTGAAATCTATTGTTATTTTTATTCGGAGTACTTTTTCCATCCGCCAAGAATGGCACCACTCAAACCCATGGCCACCAGATTATAGCCCCCTGTAATCCATACCAGTGCGTAAGGCTGTGAGGCAAACATATTGCCAGCCATGGTACTAAGAAACTCAAACGAGAAGGTGAGGAGTAATCCTAGTCCAGCCCCCTTTACTATTGTATCAATATTAAGTTTGCTAAAAAGCCAGGCCAAAACATAAATAGGTACAATGGTGGCGATGGTGTTGGTAGCCCAAACACCGATGCCAGGTTGATTGGCTTCAGCAGTGGCCATGTCCAGTCCTACCATTTCCATCCAAGGTTCTACAAATAGGAAGCCATACCAAGCAAAGCCCAGTACGTGGAGTAGAATAATGCATGTCCATACGGCTGCATGATTGATTTTGAGTGTTTTCATAACTTATTGGTTTTGGTTTAGGGCGGCTTATAGTATAAGTTAATAGAAAATTTACTAAAATGAATATTAAATTTTCCTTATTGATCTGATATGCAAAACTGTTCCACCCATAAGCGATGCCACGCAACCTATGACCTGGCGGAGGAGGCACTCATTGGTGCCCACATTGCTTATAATTATGGAAAGGGGAGCCGCCCTGTTGGCGTTTACCAATGTGATCAATGTGGACAATACCATCTTACCTCTCAAGGAGAGCTAAACACTCGTTTAAAGCAAATGCTTGATGAGGGGGAAATACAGAAGCAAAAAGAGGCCAGTTGGTGGGAAGGAAAATTTAAAGGAAGATAGTCTGCTGAACTTAGATTTTTGATACAAGTTGCAGTGCTTGTATTTTCGTACCTTGCATGTGAGCCACAAAGGCATTCCAATACCTTTCCTTAAGCAATGAACAAAACCAATCCATTTTTTAAGCAGGTCATTTTTCAACGGATTTGGAATCATTTAAAAAAGAATAATCCGGAGGAAAAAATAAGCAACTACGATGTTGCTAAAGAATTTTATAAAATAAGAGTAACGGCAACGCATTTGTTCAAAGATGCGTTACTGATCGGATTGGGAATTTTATCAGCAGGTTTTGGATTGAAAGGATTTCTTTTGCCTAATAATTTTATTGATGGTGGCGTTACTGGTATTTCCTTGTTGGTAACTCATGTTACTATTTTCTCATTGCCCATACTCATTATTGTTATCAACTTACCTTTTATGATTTTGGGTTATGCTCAGATCAGTCGATCTTTTGCATTTAAAAGTATTGCTGCCATTATAGGCCTTGCCATTGCATTGGCTCTATTTGAGTATCCGGTAATAACCTCTGATAAATTATTGATTTCTGTATTTGGTGGCTTTTTCCTTGGAGCAGGAATTGGTTTGTCGATCAGAGGAGGTGGTGTATTAGATGGTACGGAAGTATTAGCCATCCATCTCAGTAAGCGCACTGGTCTTACCATTGGTGATATCATTTTGGTTTTTAACATTATGATATTTGGTGTGGCCGCCTACTTGCTGGGTATGGAGACTGCCTTGTATTCTATTCTCACCTATCTTGCTGCATCCAAAACGGTTGATTTTATTGTTGAGGGAGTAGAGGAGTATACTGGAGTCACCATTATTTCTTCTCACAGTGAAGAGATAAGGGTAATGATTACAGAACGCATGGGAAGGGGAGTAACAATTTACAATGGAAAGCGAGGTTATGGTAAGCGAGGAGATAATCTGGATCCGTCTGATATCGTGTATACAGTAATTACCCGATTGGAAATAGCCAAACTAAAAACAGAAACAGAGAAGATTGATCCTAATGCCTTTATAGTAATGAGCAGCGTAAAGGACACTCATGGAGGAATGATTAAAAAAAGACCATTGAAATAGGATCTTCTGAATGTCTCTACTTCTCTAGATCGCTGTTGAGTATTTCGCTAATCTCTTTAAGAACATTATCTAATTCCGTGGCGTTGGTTTTTAGTTCATTAAAATAATAACTACGTGTTTCGTCCTCATTAAGGTCTTCGTATTGAGTAAGATTAACTAAGCCCAGAATACGCGCCAGCGGACTTCTTACCTTGTGTGAATTAAGAAAAGCGTATTTTGTGATACCTTCATTCTTTTCTTCTAATTTTTTTGTGCTTGCTTCCAGTAAAGATTCGAGTTGTTGCTTTGTTGCCAAAAGCACTTCCTTTTGGTTTTGTACCATGTCTCGTTGTTTGTTCAGGTCCATTTCATGCTTTAGGTGTTCTTTTTTGAAAAGTTCATAGCCAAAATAAATGAGCACAGCACTAGTGACAATGTTGAAATAGTAAGGAAAAAATTGCCGTTCAATAAATACGAGAGGAGGCACATATTGGTACAGAATTTTAACGGCCACAAAAGCCCCTATGCTAAATAGGAACAAGGAGAGATATTGCCATCGCTTATCAAAGAATAGTAGAGGAGAAAGAGCAGTTACAAAAAAAAGGAAATCAAATCCTCCGTCCTCACCACTCACCAAACTGCCAAATACCTCCATCACTATGGAGAAGGCGAAAAAAATGTATCTGGATGTTGCAAAGTGTCCCTTTATGTGAAGGATGAGAAGGGTAAGGAAAACAACAATTTCACCAATGCAAACCCAGAAAAATGGAATGGCATTGGTGCTTAACTGAAACACAGCAATTGCGATCATCACAATCACACCCAGAATTAACAGAATGTTAAATATTCGGTAAATACGCTGTTCCTTAAAGGGAAGTGCTGGGTTGGCTAGGATCTGGCTAAAAGACAAGCAGTGCAATGGTTTGATAAGACATACAAATCTACATAAGTGAGATTATAATAGCCTTATTTTTTGCTTGATCATATTTAGTTCAACCGCTGTTGTAATTTACCATTTTTAAATACGGTATGGATAGAAAGCGTATTACTGATAGATTCAAGGGGATTCCTGTCCAGCAGTATCATGTCCGCAACCTTGCCGGCTTCTATACTGCCTTGTGTCCCCAATACGTTTAGCATTTTAGCGGCATTAAAAGTGGCCATCTTTATGATGTCTAGCGGGGCCATTCCACCAAGTTCCATCAGTTGCATTTCTTCATGGAGGCTGTATCCTGGGAAGATAAAGTTGTTACCCGTATCTGTTCCTAATACCATATTGACTCCGTTTTCGTAAAGAATTTTGATTTCAGTTACCTGAGGCTCAATTATATTTTTTAAGGTGGGGTTATCAATTCCAAAATACTCCTTATACATCATGGCCATTTGCTTCGCTTGTTGGGTAGCGGTAGGCTCTCTGAGCATTTTCACTTCGTCAGGGTTGAAGAGATTGATGCGTTCAATTTCATTAATCCAATCTTCGTGTAATGGATAAATAAAACTCTTGTCAAGAGCGAGCGTGGTTACCCACGAAAGGTCACTATTGTAAATAGAATCAATTAGCGCTTTGTCATTTTCAAAATCCAGATCGACACCCGTGAAATGAAGTATATTTTTTATGCCAGCCTTTAGTGCCATAGATAGCTCTATGTTATCACTGACGTGAGCAAAAACCTCTGTTCCATTCTTTTGCGCTTCACTTTCTACCTTGGTGATAAACGCCTGAGGCATGCGCTCAACAAATGGGGGAGCAGGACCATCTTCAATGGTAAGTTTAATGCCAACAATAGGATATTCAACAACCTGCTTTACCAATGATTCAATTTGAAGAGTGTCTCGCAAGTAGAACACCGTTTCACCTTCTACCCAACTTCCTCCGGGATAAGTTTTTACAGGATGTCTCCCTTCCATGGTAAAGTGCTGACTGGTGTGGAACACACGTGGAGCAGGCAGTAAATCCTGATTACCCAGTGCTCTCATACTGGCAAAATATTCGTTGGTAGTTTTACTTCCTCCCGGGCATAGGATGTTAGTTACGCCATAATGAATAAACCTTGGAAGATCCACTTCATAAGAGCCGGTGTGTGCGTGGCAATCGAACAACCCAGGAATAAGATATTTGTCCGTCCCGTCAATTACGTTTTCTGTTTGCGTTACAGGTGTGTTTCCTATGGCGTTGATTTTTCCGCCTTGAATGTACACGTTAACATTGCTCTTCATCTCCCTACCTGTTCCATCAATAAGGTTGACATTAGATATAATGAGGTCGTAGGAGGTTGGTGGAGGCGATGAGCAACCAATGAGTAGTAGGAAAATGATAAAATAAATAACTCTCATGCCTGTTGGATTTTTGGTAACATCAAGGCCAGACAAGACTAAGTTAGTAAAAAGCAGTGAAAGAGAAGTTAGTAAGTTCTAATTCTTCAGTAGGATGTAGCCGTTCAGTGAAGTGGCGATTAATAGCCATATAAAGTAGGGAGCCACCAGAAAGGAATAGAGTTTTGTTTGCGGCCAATAGTAAAATAGAAAAAAGCCAACCAGTACAGTTAGTAAACTGATTACGATAAGTCCTACAACAATATTTTGGTAGAAAAAGAAAATGGGATTCCAAGAGACATTAAGTATCCACTGCAGCGTAAATAAGAGAGCCAGCATTTTAACGTTAGCCACCTTTCCCCATGTATGGACCATGTATACGGTAAAGCAAATCATGATGGTAGTCCATGCAAAACCAAATACCCACCCTGGTGGTGTCCATGGTGCTTTGTTTAAATCGTTGTACCATTCGGAGGCTACACCTTTTCCCGTAAAGAGACCACCAATGGCTAGGGCTCCAAAATTGAGTAGAAGAAATAGTATTATTCGATATATCATGAGCCTTGGATAAAGATAAATATTATTTAATAATGATTAACTTATTATGATAATGTCATTTACTTTTTACCAACAATAAAATACTGATTAGATGTTCCAGCGAGCTTTTCACTTTCAACAATGGTGAGCTTCTCATCAGCCAGCAGGTTTTGTAAATCCTGATAATTGAAGGAAGTGATTTTAGGGACAATCCCAATGCTGCCAAATAGGGAAAGCAAGCCACTGAAAAAAGGTTTGTCAGCCATACAGGGAGTTACTGAGATGAAAATGCCACCTGGCTTTAGCAGTTCTTTTATTCTTTGTATCGTGAGTGAAGCATCTTCCACTAAATGTAGGATATGAAAAGCCAGGATGACATCGTATGTACTAGCTTTCAAATTTTCACTGTGGACAGTAGCTTGGGTATATTGTATGTTGTCGATGTGCTGTTTCTTAGCTTTGATCGTAGCTAGTTCAATCATTTTTGCAGAGATGTCAATAGCATGAATTTCTTTTACCGACTTTGTAATTTCATTGGCAATAAGCCCCGTTCCACATCCAAAATCTAAAACAATGTGCGTTGGTTGCAGATAGCCTTTCAGTTTTTCTATGACTAGGTGATACGTTTTTTTGTGTTTCTGCTCCTCCTTATCATAACTGCCAGCAGTCCTGTCCCAGAATCTTTCTGCTTTATTGTGTTGATCTTTTTTCATCCTATTTCACTACCATTGTGAATTGGCCTCTTAATTGACTTAATGTTGTTTCAATTATTATGTTTGATCTACTCAAGTATACCATCTAACCAGTGGATAGTGTTAAGCAGTAGTTTGTAGTTATCAGGGGCATCTTCATTGTTCATGCCCATTTTTCTGTTTCCCGGTTGCCCAATTTGTGCTGAAAACATGGAGGCTTCACCAAAAACAACTACCCTTCCTTTTTCATGCTTTTTGAAAGCCCCTTGCGCCCATCCTTTAATGTTTCTCATTGGGGTTTGACTGTGAAAAACCCATGCTGTATCGGGCAAAAGAATCAGACTGTTTTTATCAAAGGTGAGAATGGCCTGGGCATCACCAGGAATTTGAAAAGCCTGCCCCTCAGTATTTGGAATTTTATGTACTGTTTCGGAGGCATTTCTCCCGAGTGAAATTTCATTTTCTGCAATGGTGCCATTGCTTCTCCAGAAATAGGCAGGATTGACTGTGTTAATATTAAACCCATTAAAAAATGTAAAACCAAAAGCTGCCGCAAGATCTTCATTGGCACCTGAAAACGGCATATGATCTGCTATCAAAAACAAGCTACCTCCTTTAGCTACCCACTTTCCAACAATTTCAATTTCTTCTTTAGTGAAGGCTGAGGGAGTAGGTAAAATCCAATTACCCAGATTGACTTCATTCAAGGCGTTGACGATCACAAGTATTTTAACTTCATTGAGTTTCTTTTCCGTGAATTCGCCTTTATAACTCTTTACTTGATAGCCATCTTTTTCAATCACTTTAGCAAACGGTGCATATCTACCGGATTTGGTGTGAAAATTATGGTGCCCTTCATCAATAAAAATTATGGGCCCTGTACCCGCTTTGTAAATGGGGTTTTTGATGATGGGATCATATGCTAAATCTGAAACCTGTTGTGCGAGTAGGTTGCTTCCACAAAAAACTAGCACGCTAACCAACCATATTTTCAATAAAGTAGAAGTTGTATTTGTCATAATTACATTATCCAGTCATCAGATTTGAATTTCTTATTCATAGTTAGGGATATTATAGCCAAGTATTATATTTCTGCTTATGATCAGAAGTTCATTTTCGTGCTTTGGTCGAACGATTCCAGAACCACCTCTGTTGGATAAATCGTTTCTTTTTGATTTTGTTAATAGTGGATCGTCATCAAAAAAATAGCCATCAATGTAATACTCGTTTTTGGTTGGTTCTTTTACGGTAATATGGATGTGTTCGGGTTCTGTTCTCTCAGGATAGGCCGCGGGCCGGAAAGTGTAGAAAGTATATCTACCATCTTTTCCTGTCTTTACCCAACCACGGATATATCCGTGGCGGCTTGCCCATCCTTTTTCATTGCCATGGGTTTCATAGATACCTTTTCGGTTAGTATGATAGATATAGAGAATAATGTTTTCTGCTGGTGTTTTTCCATCTTTCTGATAGACAATGCCGGTAACCTTTAGCTTCGGTGTTGATTGACTAAATTTTGGAAGCGTATCAATGGCAGTAAGTTTTCTGGTTCCGTATTCGTAAATGGCTTCGCACCCTTCACAAGGGCCACCCACCAATTGTTTTCCAGCCTTTTTCTCCTGCGCATTACAAGAGGAAACGAAAAGCAGGATTAAGGCTATGCAAATTTCATTTTTCATTTTGTTAGATTTTTGAGTTCTATGCGAATGGTTGACTGGAATTAATCTTATTTTTTTAATGATTTGAACAACTTTACGAACAACGGTCGGATAAGCGTGAAAAGTAAAAAGCCAATTCCTGCCATTATTAAGACAAATGCGGTTGGTAGAATTGCTCCAAAAGTATAAGTCATGCCAAGTACAAAACCCAGGATGAATTCCGAATAGTAAATAGGGATTATTAGGCAAAGTATTAAAAGGATATAAAGAACATTGTCGAGAAATGGTTTGTAGTCGTTGGTAAATGAGATGGCCAGTAGAAGGCCAAAGACTAAGCCGATAATGAGCAGTTTTAATACTGACAAAAGTGCTTCCTTATCACTTTCGGATTCCTTTTTATTGATCCTTTTTTCGACCCGGCTTAACAACAGCCATGTGAGGGCTGGCAGTAGTAACCCGCCCCACCAATTGGAAATTTCTGGTAGATCTTTATTTTGCAAAATGTAGTGACTAGGTACGCCATCGTGGAAATGCTGCCAGAAAAGAAGACTTAGGATGAGCGCAGAGACAATAGATGTAAAGAGTAATTTGTACTTGGATAGTTCTGCTTTAAAATCTGATTTTGTCATAGTTGGGGAATGATGACTAATACCAGTGCCATGTGCCACCTTATATAAGTCATTACCAAAGTAGCGCTTTTTGTGTTTTCTTTCAAGTTAAAAACTGAGTGAAAAATTTTTAACAATTCCGGCTATCTCTTTTCAGAGTGCTTTATGGGTAACTCCTTTTTGAATGTAGGAGCGTTGTACGGACTTGGATGCCCATTGTTTTGAAGGATATTTATAAGTCGTATTCTGTTATGACGTTGTAAAAGAATTGGAAATACATTGATGAGTAAATTCAGAATAATAAGGATGAACCAATCGAGTAATGTTAAGGTGCGCTCAATCATCAATGTAAGTAGGATAAAGACAATAAAACCAATAAGATGCCGCCATTCGTATTTTCTAGTTTGTCGTTCATATTTATATAATTCCTGAGCTTTACTAGTGCCATTAAGTTTAATCTGCTTGATTTTTCTCCAGCGTCTAACAATGTCACCAGTAGTGGGCAGGTATTTTTTATAGGTCTTAATTCCTATAAATTCATAAATGGATCCAGTTCTATGGCTCTCAAAAGTCCTTGGTTTAAAGTAGGCTTCAGTAATTTTTTTAATGAAAGTCATTTGCTATTGAAAATCGTGTCCTGTTAATAACGTTTTGAATAAACATCTGTTTTAACGATGTCTATTTATGTTATATCAAGTATCTTTCACAGATACAATTACTTTATATCTCCAGAGATTTTCTCTCAATGCTTTGTATTGGTATATACCGCACTTGTAGTGGTTTTTTGCAAATCTGGATACTTTAGGGTTTATGATTTTATACAATTCAGAAGGTATTGCAGCCAAAAGTGAAGCATAATACATTCGCTTAGCACTTCTCTGAATATGGTTGGTATAATCAATCATTTTTGTGTTGGAGAATCCGATCCTGTCCAATGTTTTTACAAATGATTGACCTGAGCTTAGGTTGGAAACGGCCCATGTTTTTCCCCATTTCTTGGTCCAATTTTTCGAATCAAATTGGTTGTCTTCTGTCAAGAAACAATCGCTTAAAATTAGCTTCCCACCTTTCTTAAGTAACCGGTGCGCCTCATTAATAAATAGTGACTTATCGGGGCAAGAAGAGACACTTTCACATGCCCAGATAACATCAAAAGATTCATCTGGATAAGACGTTTGGGTGTAATCCATTAACTGAAAATCAACGCTATCACTCAATCCTTTCTTATTAGCAAGAGCATTGGCAAAATCTATTTGCTTTTGGCTTAATGTTATACCCGTAACTCTTACATTCTTTTGTAAGCAAAGAAATATCGCTGCACCTCCAACCCCACAGCCTGCATCCAGTATTCTGTCATCATCTTGAATTTCGCTCAATTCCATCATAACTTTATTAGTATTGATGGCAGCCTCTGTGAAATTTTTAATGGTATCGTTCCAAATTCCGTAATGCAACGAATAGCTTCGAGCAAGATCCCACCATTGCTCATAATGGATCTGAGTTGTATTGTAATATTCTGCTATATCTTCTGCTTTAAACATAATCTACTTGAGATAACATGATGATATACCAAATTTTTAATGGCACCTAATGCCTATGTAAGTGGTCGTGTGCCACCACCATAAGTCACAACCAAAATAGCGCTTTTTGTGTTTCCTTTCAAGGTCGGGAAATTGAGAATAGAATTTTTGCAATCCTGACTATCAGGTTTCAGCGTTCTCTGCGAGTGATTCTGAATAGGTTGAAAAATAATTCTGTTTGATTTGGCTAATTCAAAATTTAACAACTTTCAGCCTTGTTTACCTAAACTCAAATAATGTTTCCTTGTTGGTCGATCTAATTTCTCAGTGGCATATCTTAAGGTAACTTTAGGCATAGATGCCGCATATTTATCCAAAAAGGCGAGCAGTTTATCATTGTCTCTTTTCCCTGCTTCTCTGATCCAGCTACCAACAGCTGTTTGTACGAAATGCTCAGAATCGTTTACTAGAATTTCCGCAATCTTGAATGTGTCTTTTATGTCATTTTTTCTAATAAAATAATAAGTACTAACGATGGATGTTCTTCGTTCCATCGGGTTTTTAGATTTGGCCAAACGATATAATGCCTTTTTATCTTTATCGTATAAGTATCCTCCAACCACATAGGGTGCAGCCCGATCGACCATACCCCAATCATCAATCCATTTAAGATTACCAATGTACGCCTGGTAAATTTCTTGCCGCTCCTCAGTAGAAGTTTTTCTATTTCGCGCTTTCCAATCTAAAATCGATACCGCTCCAACTCGATAATCAGAATTTTTGTTACGTATCAATTTGATCACCTCAGGCACCCGCATAAACTGAAATTCTTTTGCTAAAGAAAAGATTTCTCTTTTCGGAATACCCCCTGAATATTCTTGGCCAATTGCCTCTAGCGTATCAATGAATTCTTTGGCTGTCATTTCGGGTATGAGGGTTTTAATCAAGGGACCTGCGCCATATTTTATAAAATAGCCAATAGTATCGAGCTACCATTCTGAAACACCTACTTTTTCAAATACTTATAAAAGTATCTTTTCCATTTTTACAATTAGAATAAGTGTAAACGTTTATTATATGTTTTTTAATCTGTACTCCTTGATTGAAGGCGATAATCTCAATATGCTATACGCTATCAGTATGTTTAGCATCCAGGGCAACCAGGCTGAAAGCTGATAAATTGGTATAAATGGAACGCTTGTCAATAGTGGAACTAAGAGCAGCGTTCTCTGAGTGATGGCTGAAAATGTGAGCGCATAACTAAAATACGACCACCTCTGATGGTTATACAAATCACCTTTTACAATAGCATTCACTGAATTCATGGTGGCGAAAAACCAGAGGATAGCCAACACAGAGAACCCAATGGTAGTTATTACACCTCCCATAGCAAAGGGCGCAATCACTAATCCTGCCAGACTGCTTAGTGTTACGCTTATGATGTATAGGTATCCCAGAATGCGGTGGATTTTTTTGTTACTGCTCCTTAGGGATGTAATAAACTGAGTGGGACCGACCGTGATCGCAACTAGCCCTAAAAATACATGCGTTCTAAACGTAATAAGATACCAGAAGCTAGTGGCAATTTCTTTCCTTTTCAATATGCCGGTGGAGTCAGAATGTAAGTAGTGACTGGACATGGTAATCATTGAAATGGCGCCAATAAAAAAGAATACTAAAAGAGCTTTTTTCTTCATTCTCCAAACATATACCGTTCATCGAATGGAAGATAAAAAAAGGGCTGAGTGTCAATAGAATGATTGGAATGACAAGACTTTTGGTGTGAATAACAAAGATTGGGGTTAAGCCATGGACCTTTTTGAAAAGAATTCCTTGATGATGGGTACGTATTTTCTTGAGACGGGTATAATCACGACACCCTCAGTGAGGGTTAATTTCAGCCCTTGAGCATTGCCAGATACATTCACTACTTCATTGAGATTGACCAGGTAGGATCTATGGCACCTTTTTAAATGGGCAGCCTCCAACTGCTTTTCAAAAGAAGAGAGGGTAACCCTGTAAGTTTCACGTTTCAATTGTCCTTCCTCCGTTGTAAACAGATCAATGTAATTGCCTACAGCTACTGCATAGCGAAAGGCCTGATCATCAAACGTGATAGTGTCATTTTTCAAATCGGTGGCAATCGACCAAATAACTGATTTTGGACCATGATCTGTTTTCTGTCTTCTGTCGAGAATATAATGCGCAGTTTTATTATATGATAAATTTTTTCTCTGATAGTCGATGAGTATCAAAAAAGAGAAAGGAAGTCCACCCAGAACGAAAGTCCTGCTGATGATCCACCAGTAGTTGGACCAACTAAAGGGTAAGGAATTGATGTAGTTGGTATAGATGCCATTTAGTGTGGCAATGACAAAGAGGATAGCGAACCAAAGGACAATTTGATGTTTTACTTTCCAATGGGTATCAGAAAATATTTTTGGAAAGACCAGCGGTAAAAGATATAAAAAAACTGCTATTACACTTGCCGTGATGAATCCAAAGAAAAACAATGATGGGACACTGTCTTTACCTGAAGCAACATTGATATCAAAGGGTTCAAAATAAAGGAGGAAGAGGGCGATGAATAACCCAAACATCACTGCAATTAAGAGATTTCTCAAATTTGCCGCAGGTGCAGGATATTCGTTGTTTAGCATTTGAATAAAGTGTATCTCGATATGTATATGGAGTGTGTCACATTTTATAAGCCACTACCAAAGTAGCGCTTTTTTTTGTTTCCGTTCATGGTCGGGTAACTTAAGCCAAGTACTTATTAAGATATAATCTCCCTCTATTTAGGATATCTTGTCAGCTACTGAGACAACCTCAATGCCGAACCGTTGATATATTTTCTATTAGTTTCTAACTTACTGCTGCATAAACTGAAACTACTGACTCAACTAAATACAAGCCATGTCTAGCCATACTATAAAAATCTTTGGTCTGTTCATCACCCTCTTTTTGTTCTCAGCATTTAAAGGGGTAGCACAATCAGGAAATGATTTAACTCAAGCTGCAAAAGGATTGAAATTACGAAGCATTGGGCCTGCTTTGATGGGTGGCCGAATTGCCGACATCGCAGTAAACCCTAAGGACAAAAGCAATTGGTACATCGCGGTGGGTTCTGGGGGCGTATGGAAAACCAACAACAGCGGTATTACATGGACGCCAGTTTTCGATGATCAGTCTTCGTATTCAATAGGTACGGTATCCATCGATCCGAATAACACAGATGTGGTTTGGGTGGGAACCGGAGAAAATGTAAGTGGCCGACATGTGGGATGGGGAGATGGAATCTACAAAAGTGTGGATGCAGGAGCAACCTGGCAGCGAATGGGTTTAAACAAATCGGAACACATTGGGAAGATTCTTATCGATCCAAGGAATAGCAATGTAGTTTTTGTGGCAGCCGAAGGACCACTTTGGGCGCCAGGTGGCGAGCGAGGATTATACGGGACAACCGATGGCGGAAAAACATGGCAAGCCGTACTGCAAATTGATGCAAACACAGGGGTGACGGATATTGAATTTGATCCCTCTAACCCAGATGTACTTTACGCAGCAGCTTATCAACGGAGAAGACAAACCTGGTCGCTTCTATCTGGTGGTCCACAGTCGGGTATTTATAAGTCGGTGGACAATGGTGTAACAT
>JBATLM010000168.1:0-27298 GCA_049289315.1 Cyclobacteriaceae bacterium | reverse complement strand
AACTATGGGTGGGCTTATTATTATTGGCGCAATTCTGATTCCAACACTTCTCTTTGCTCGTATCGATAATATCTATGTTATTCTTTTGCTCATTACTACTATTTGGTTGGGGCTTATTGGTTTGTTGGATGATTACATTAAAGTATTCAAGAAGGATAAGGAAGGTCTCGCGGGTAAATTTAAAATTATCGGACAGGTTGGATTGGGTTTGGTTGTAGGGCTTGTACTCTATTTCAACAAGGACGTGGTGATCAGGCAAATGAAACCAGTGCAAGATGTTGTGGTGAGCTCAAGTGAAGTGTCACCAATAATGTATGAAGATGTAAAGTCTACCAAAACGACTGTGCCATTTTTTAAGAACAATGAATTAGATTATTCTAATCTTATTCCATTCCTTCCAAAAGACTACACATGGGTAATTTATGTATTGATGGTGGTGTTGGTAGTTACAGCCATTTCTAATGGGGCCAATATTACTGATGGTATCGATGGACTTGCGGCAGGAACTTCAGCTATCATTGGATTGACGTTGGCGATTTTTGCCTATTTATCCGGCCGTGTTGACTTTAGTAATTACCTCAGTATCATGTATATCCCAAACCTTGGGGAATTGGTGATTTTCTGTACTGCATTTGTAGGTGCTTGTTTAGGGTTCTTGTGGTACAATGCATACCCTGCTCAGGTCTTCATGGGAGATACTGGTAGTCTTGCATTGGGAGGTATTATTGCCGTGTTGGCGCTGGCCGTTCGCAAAGAAATTATGATTCCAGTTTTATGCGGAATCCTCATCATTGAAAATATGTCAGTCATACTTCAGGTGGGCTATTTCAAATACTCAAAAAAGAAATATGGAGAAGGGAGAAGAATATTCTTAATGGCTCCGCTGCATCACCACTATCAGAAGGTGGGAATACATGAATCTAAGATTGTGTCACGGTTTTGGATTGTAGGAATTTTGTTGGCAATACTCAGTCTGGCAACGTTGAAATTGAGATAATGAACAGGATTGTAATCATAGGTGCGGGTGAAAGTGGAACAGGGGCAGCCTTGCTGGCGAAGGCCAAAGGGTATGATGTGTTCTTGTCTGAAAATCACAACATAAGAGAAAGCTTCAAGGTTGAGATGCAGGAAGCTAATATTGATTTTGAGGAAGGTGTTCATTCAATGGATAAAATTTTAAATGCTGATCTCGTTATTAAAAGTCCTGGCGTTCCTGATAAGGAGGATGTTATCCAGCAAATAAAGAAAAATGGAATTGAAATTATCGATGAGATCGAATTCGGGTTTCGTTTTCTAAAAGGTAAGGTGATTGCCATTTCAGGTACAAATGGCAAAACAACTACCACTTTGCTTACTTATCATCTTCTGAAAGAGGCAGGATTGGACGTAGCACTTGCTGGAAATGTAGGAGAAAGTCTTGCTCGCAAATTGGTTACCAAAGATTACGATTGGTACGTAATCGAAGTGAGCAGTTATCAACTGGATGGCACGACTACATTCAAACCAGATATTGCTGTCCTTCTCAATATTACTCCTGATCATTTGGATCGCTACGATTATAAGTTTGAACTCTATATAGATTCGAAATTCAGACTGTTGGCAAATATGGAGCCAACGGATCAATTTATTTATTATAAAGAGGACCCTATTCTGGAAAAGGAAATGTCAGCCAGAAAGGTGTCACCAGCATTAAATACAATTTCCCTAAAAGGAGACAATGTTTCTCAGACGTACTTTGATGGCGTGGAGATGAACTTTAGAATAGGAGGAACTTCTTTTTCATTGAAGCAAGAGGAAACTACGCTTAAAGGCCCGCACAATCTAATTAACACCATGGCTGCAGTTTCTGCAGCTTGCTTTGCTGGAGTAGATGTGCAGGCGATCAAGAGCGCACTTAAAACATTTAAGAATGCGCCACATCGGTTGGAGTCAGTCGCAAAAATTAACAATGTAGAATTCATTAACGACTCTAAGGCTACCAATGTTGACTCGGTGATTTATGCTCTGGGAAGTTATTCCAATTCGTTGATTTGGATTGCAGGAGGAGTGGACAAGGGAAATGATTACGACAAGATAAGGGAGCAAGTAATAGAAAAAGTCAAAGCATTGATTTGCTTGGGCATTGATAATAATAAGCTGAAAGATTACTTCTCAGGACTTGTGCCTACGATTGTGGAAACACAAAGTGTAAAGGAATTGGTAAGAATGGCTTTAAAAAATGCTGACGAAGGAGATGTGGTCTTATTATCGCCAGCGTGTGCGAGCTTCGACTTATTTAAAAATTATATCGATAGGGGAGATCAGTTTAGAGAAGCTGTTCTGGAATTGAAAGTGGAAACAGAAACCATTGCATCATGAATAAGGTAAAAGAATGGGCTGATAAGAATTTGCAGGGAGATCCTGTGATTTGGGCTGTTGTATTTGCACTGTCTGTTATCAGCATCCTGGTTGTGTATAGTTCAATAGGAACATTGGCATATAAACGCACGGTGAGCCCTGAAATGTATTTGATTAAGCACACCTTCATGGTGTTCCTTGGATTAGGAGCTATGTGGGTTGCACACAAAATAGATTATCGATTCTATTCCAAGATATCCAGATTGGCATTGTGGGTGAGTGTACCCTTATTGATCTATACGTTTACCAATGGAACTACCATCAATGATGCAGCACGTTGGATTACGCTACCTATTATCAATACTTCATTTCAGCCATCTGATTTTGCCAGCCTTGCATTGATTATCAATCTGGCGAGCATGCTTTCGAAGAAACAACAGAATATTGATGATATAAAAGATTCACTCATTCCATTGTTGATTTGGAGTGGAGTTATCTGCGGATTGATTGCATTAACGAACCTGTCTACTGCCGCCTTATTGTTTGCCACCTGTATGTTGGTCATGTTCATTGGACGTGTACCAGTAAAGTATTTGGCCATGTTGGTCTTGGTGGGCGCATTAGCAGGAGCTGTTGCATTCAAATTTGGTGTGAGAGGAGAAACAGCGAAGAACAGGATTACCAGTTTTATCAATGGTACTGAGCTCCCTTTTCAAGCCAAGCATGCCCGCATTGCAGTGGCTACCGGAGGTATAGTAGGTAAAGGACCCGGTAATAGTGATCAACGCAATATTCTTCCACATCCTTATTCAGATTTTATCTATGCGATACTTATCGAAGAGTATGGAATGATCGGGGGCATAGTGTTATTGAGCTTATACCTTATCCTTTTGCACCGAGGAATGAAAGCGGCATATAACAGTGAGCGTGCTTTTGGCGGACTCCTATCTGCAGGACTCAGTTTTGATTTGGTCTGTCAGGCGATGGTGAACATGGGTGTAGTAGTTGGCTTGGGGCCCATCACAGGACAACCACTTCCCTTAATAAGTATGGGGGGTACGGCTATGATTTTCACAGGACTATCTGTAGGAATAATACTAAGTGTGAGCAGAGGAGAGCGTGATGAACAATGGCAACAAATGAATATGGATTCTAAAGACGTAGCAAAAGCAGCTTGAAAGAAAATCAACCATATCGACTTATTATTAGTGGAGGCGGAACGGGAGGCCACGTGTTCCCTGCTATTGCCATTGCTTCAACTTTCCGGGCACGTTATCCTGATGCAGAGATTCTGTTTGTGGGAGCACAAGGAAGAATGGAAATGACGCGAGTGCCAGAGGCAGGTTATAAAATAATTGGATTGTGGATCAGTGGGCTGCAGCGAAAGTTCACGTTCTCTAATTTATCGTTTCCTTTCAAGCTGCTCTCAAGTTACTTGAAGGCAAGTGCTATTATTGGAAAGTTTAAACCACATGTGGTTATAGGAACTGGGGGTTATGCAAGCGGGCCTGTTATGTTGGCTGCAAGCCGATTTAAAATCCCTTCTCTTGTTCAGGAGCAGAACTCTTATGCAGGATTGACTAATAAGAAATTAGCTAAGCGCGCAAAGAAAATTTGTGTGGCTTATCCGAATATGAGTAAATATTTTCCTGCTGAAAAGCTGGTGATGACTGGAAATCCGGTTAGAAGCGATCTTTTGAATTTAACTACCAAAAGAAGTGAAGCCTTAAAATACTTTGCGTTTAGCGAGAAAGAAAGAACGCTTTTGATTATTGGCGGAAGCCTTGGAGCCAAAACCATCAATGAGAGTGTGCTTTCGGGATTGGATAAACTCATAGATGCACAGGTGCAAGTGGTGTGGCAAACGGGTAAGATTTATTATGACAGCATCAAATTGAAAACTGCCGATAAGGACTTGCGCAGGATTCGTATTTACGATTTTATTAAACAAATGGATTTGGCGTATGCATCTAGTGATGTAGTGATTTCAAGATCGGGAGCACTGGCTATTTCTGAGTTGTGTATTGCCGGTAAGCCTGCCATTCTAGTGCCTTCACCTAATGTGGCCGAGGACCATCAGACAAAAAATGCAATGGCATTAGTAAACGAAAATGCTGCCATTATGATAAAGGACAAGGAGGCCAGAAAGAAGTTGGTGGATGAGGCTTTGAAATTGATTTATGATCAACAGCAGAGTGATAGGCTATCAGAAAATATAAAGGCGTTGGGGAGACCAAATGCAGCTGAAGAGATTGTTAATGAAATTGAAAAATTGATAACGTGCAATTGAGTCAACACGATACGGTTTATTTCCTCGGCATCGGGGGCATCGGAATGAGCGCGCTGGCACGTTGGTTCAACAGGCAAGGTATGTTCGTGGCTGGGTATGATCGTACACCAACACCATTAACCAAAGAATTAGAGAAGGAGGGAATAAAAATTCATTTTGAAGATAATGTCACGTTGATTCCAGCTCAAGTTGACAACAATAAAACTTTGTTTGTTTACACCCCTGCTATTCCAAAAGACCATAAGGAATACAATTACCTTAAGGAGAAGGGATTCGCTATCCTGAAGAGATCGGAAGTATTAGGCCTTATTACAAAATCGCATAAGACCATAGCTGTGGCAGGAACACACGGTAAAACGACTACTTCTTCCTTAATCACGCATATTTTAAAGGTGGCTGGAGTGAACATGGTAGCTTTTTTAGGTGGAGTAACTACCAACTATGCTTCTAATTTGATTTCTGAAGGCGAACCCAATGAGAATACTATCGTTGTAGCCGAAGCAGATGAGTTTGATCGTTCCTTCCTGAAATTATTTCCGGATATCGCGGTCATTACTTCTGTTGATCCTGATCATTTGGATATTTATGGCAATCACCAGGAAGTGATCAAGTCATTCACGGATTTCACTATGCAAATCAACAAAGGTGGTTTGTTGGTAAAACATGATTCAATACGCGCTATCGACAATGAACTCGATGGTGTGGAAGTAAATACTTACGGCATGAGCCGGGGACAATTTTTTGCCAGTCGGATTACCACCGAGGGTGGATTTTTTGAATTTGATCTTGTTGGCTATGCCTCTGAGATCAAAAATATAAAGCTTGGCGTCCCTGGTTTTCATAACATGGAAAATGCAATCGCTGCTACAATAGTTGCGAAGCATTTAGGTGTGGATGATGCGTCTGTCAAAAAAGCGTTGAGTTCATTTTTGGGTGTTAAGAGAAGGTTTGAGTTTATTATTAAGCGTGATGACCTGATCTATGTAGATGACTATGCACATCACCCAACTGAGATTACAGCTTTTTTATCGTCACTTCGGGCGATGTACCCCGGTAAGAAGATAACAGCTGTATTCCAACCTCACTTGTACAGTCGCACAAGGGATTTTGCTGAAGGATTTTCAGCGAGCCTGAGTATTGCTGATGAAGTTTTACTGATGGATTTGTATCCTGCTCGCGAGGAACCTATTCCGGGTGTATCATCAGATATGTTGTTTGATGCAATTACAAGCAATGTCAAGGTGAGGTGTACAAAAAAGAACGTGGTTCAAAAACTGGAGGATATGGATGTAGAGGTAATTGCAACGATCGGAGCTGGTGATATTGATACCTGTGTAGAGCCCATTAAAGAGTTATTGGAAAATAAATATCAACAACTGGCATGAAGCTTAACTGGAACATACGAATCGAAGTAAAAATAGCCATCGCTGTTGTGGGGCTATCCCTTTTGATTGCATTTAGCGAACGCAAACAGAGTGGAGTAGTATGTAAAAACATTGTAGTGGATCTGGAGAATACAAACGAAAATCATTTTCTGGAAGAAGCCGATATACTGAAGATTATTGAGAGCAGTGGCCACACGATTATCGGTAAAAATATAGAAGATATAAACTTGCGTGGCCTTGAGGCTAAGCTTGAGAAAGATAAGCACATCAGTAACGCTGAAATGTTTGGTGATGTAAAGGGTAACCTAACTGTGAATGTAACACTAAGGCGCCCTATTGCAAGGTTGATTAGAAAAGATGGCCCGGATGCCTATGTGGCAGAGGATGGAAAGGTGATGGAGACCTCTCAGAGATATTCATCGCGCATTATTTTGGTAAGCGGTGATATCGTTAATCAACTAATCAACAAAGGCGACTTGAATGCTACTAAGGAAGGACTTGAACTCATGGCAATGATTGAGTATGTCAATAAGGATAAGTTTTGGAAAGCACAGGTAGCTCAGTTGGATTTTAATAAATCAGGAAAAGTTTTCATTTATCCTCAGGTAACAGGGCAGGTAGTTGAGTTTGGATTGCCAGAAGACATTGAAGTAAAATTCAAGAAGCTGATGGTTTTCTATAAAGAGATTTTGCCACAAATGGGGTGGACGAAGTATGACAGGGTGAATGTGGAATTTGAAGGACAAGTAATAGCAGAATAGTATGGAGTCTTTAGTCTATAGTATTGAGTTGGGTGGTTTAAAAACTTTGGGTAAAATTTTACTAATGACTAAGTACTATATACTAATGACTATAAAATATAACAACCACTAAAAAATAAACGATTACAACCATGGAACAGGAGAAAATAGTAGTAGGACTCGACATAGGCACAACCAAGATCTGTGCGATTGTTGGTCGTAAAAATGACTTTGGCAAACTCGAGGTTTTGGGTATGGGCAAGGCGGAATCTGAAGGAGTAATCAAAGGCATCGTTACCAATATTGACAAAACAGTATTTGCCATCGAAAAGGCAATCAAAGAAGCCAGCGATATGGCAGGCATTGATGTAGGTGTGGTGAATGTCGGAATAGCAGGACAACATATTCGTAGCTCCATTCATCATGGTAGTATTACGCGGAGCACCAAAGAAGATGAAGTAAGCATCGAAGACGTGAATCGCCTTACAGAAGATATGTATCGCATCGTTATCCCTCCTGGAAGTGAAATTATTCACGTAATGCCACAAGACTACATGGTGGATTATGAGGAGGGGATTAAGGACCCTGTGGGTATGTCGGGCGTAAAGCTGGAAGCAGACTTTCATATTATCACTGCTCAAACTAGCGCCATCAATAATATTAATAAATGTGTGCGCAGGGGTAATCTTGAAATAGAGGACTTAATACTAGAGCCGCTGGCATCAAGCCTGGCTGTGTTGAGTGAAGAAGAGAAAGAAGCAGGTGTTTGTTTAATAGATATTGGAGGGGGTACTACTGATGTGGCTATTTTCTATGACAACATCATTCGTCATACAGCTGTCATTCCTTTCGGAGGAAATATTTTGACTACAGATATTCAGCATGGGTTGATGGTAATGGCGAAGCAAGCGGAGCAATTGAAGACCCGATTTGGTAAGGCTATCGCAGAAGAGGCAAGCCCTAATGAAATTGTTTCTATTCCGGGTATACGCAACAGAACGGCTAAAGAGATATCTGTTAAGAATCTATCTCATATTATCCAGGCACGTATGGAGGAGATCATTGAGATGACGCACAGCGAGATCATTAACTCTGGATTTGAAAATAGATTGGCCGGTGGTATCGTCATTACGGGTGGTGGAGCTCAACTAAGTTGTTTGAAACAATTGGTTGAGTACATGACTGGAATGGATACACGTATCGGACATCCAAACGAGCATTTAGGTAAAAGTAAAATTGAGGTAGTAAAGAGTCCAATGTATGCCACTGCGGTTGGGCTTGTGCTATCAGGTTTCCGTTCTCTGGATGAGCGGGAGGAGCGCTACAAAGAAGCAAGGGTTCCGAAAGCAGGAAAAGCAAAGAAAGTTACTTCTTCAGATTTTTTCACCAGCATCCTTAACAAAACAAAAGGATTGTTGATCGATGATCTGGATGGAAAAAATGAATACTAAAAAAAGAATAACCACTAAACAATAATCGTCATGTCTGGAATAGCTTACAAATTCGAGCTCCCCAAGCACCACCAATCAATTATCAAGGTAATAGGTGTTGGTGGGGGAGGAAGCAACGCGGTTAACCACATGTTTGGACAAGGCATCAAAGATGTCGAGTTTGTCGTGTGTAACACCGATGCGCAAGCGCTCAATAGTAGTCAGATACCTTATAAACTACAAATTGGTGCAAACCTGACCGAAGGGTTGGGGTGCGGTGCAAACCCCGAAGTGGGTCGTGCGGCTGCAGTAGAAAGCAAAGACCAAATCCGTGAAATGTTGGCTGGTACCAAAATGGTATTTGTAACAGCAGGAATGGGAGGAGGAACAGGTACGGGGGCGGCTCCTGTGCTGGCAAAGATTGCAAAGGATATGGATATCCTTACGGTAGGTATTGTTACCGTGCCATTTCTATTTGAAGGAAAGAAAAAATTAGCACAAGCGCAGATTGGTATCGAAGCCCTTCGTGCCAGTTGCGATACGGTGCTGGTGATACTGAATGATAAGTTGAGAGAAATTTATGGCAATCTCTCCATCGGGCAAGCCTTTGCGCAAGCGGACAATGTGTTGACCACAGCGGCAAAAGGAATTGCTGAAATCATCACACTGACGGGCTATGTTAACGTAGACTTTCAAGATGTGCGCACAGTTATGCACAATGCAGGTGCAGCCGTAATGGGATCAGCGGAAACACGCGGTGAAAACAGAGCCTTGACAGCAGCGGAGCAAGCGCTGGCTTCTCCACTCTTGGATAACAGGGACATCATGGGGGCGAAGAGAATTCTGCTTTCTATTATTTCCGGTGAGGAAGCAGAACTTCAAATGGATGAATTGAGTGAGATCACGGAATATATTCAGGAGCAGGCTGGTGATGAAGCAGAAGTAATTTTTGGTCATGGAGTAGATCCAACCCTAGGCGATAGAATAAGAGTGACGGTGATTGCTACAGATTTTGCTGCTGAGACGATTGTCAACAGAACAGAAGCACAAAAGAAAGTGCATGATCTGGATCGCAACCAGAGCACATTATTTGAACAAATTGATAGCTCCGTCAACCACAGAGACGATGAGGTAGAGCTAAAGGCGGAGGAGAAGGATAGGCCTGTGTTGAAAACACCAACAGAGAAGCCAAAGCAAGAGCTGAGAGAAGAAACTTCTGAAAAGAAGGAAGACGAAAAGGAAGAGAGGAGCTACACTTTTACTTTGTTTGAGAAAAAGGAAGAGCCGGTGCAGAAGAAAACCTTATTCGAAGAAGAGGAGGAAGAAGGTGAGGAGAGCTTATTCAGTGCAGAAGAAGATGAATTTGAACTGGGCAATGAAGTTTCCTCCGATCAGGTACTTAATGAAGAAGGAATGATGGAGTACCGAAAGACCAAGGAAAGATTGGAGCAGCAGGCAAAAGACAGACGAGAAAAGTTGAAAGCTGCCAAGAAGCATGAAATGACCAAGGAAGAATTTAATGAGAAGTGGTCATTGCCAGCATACCTGAGAAGAGGTGTTAAGATGAGCAACACGCCTCATTCATCGGAGCCTTATATCTCCAGGTACAATTTGAATGACGAGAACAGTATTCTGGGTAACAATAAGTTTTTACATGACAATGTAGACTAGGTGATTACATCTAGCACAAAGAAATGGCATTCCCGGTATGACTGGTTTTTACTCCATTCGTAGTGGTTGTTGGTGGTAAATATTTTTTGCCGGTGCCGGGATGCCATATTTTTTAAACTGGTAAAACCCATTTTTTTAAACTAGAGACCGCCTCTGAAAAGGGGCGGTTTTATTTGTTGGGGTTTATGGAGTATATTAATGGGTTATGTTTTCCATAATTTAAAATGTTAATGAAATCAATGACTAAGGATTGGCATTGGCTACCAGAAAAAAATAAACACAATGATTTGACCGAGGAAAAAATATATGAACCAAGGTTTGTGAGAGTTTTTACGATTTCGATATTGGCTTTTATTTTACTGTCGATAGGCTTATATGTTGCTAGAAATGAAATCAATCTAATTGGAGAATTATGCATTTTATTATTTTCAATTCTATATTTACTCACAGCTTATCTTGAGAAGAGGGCGGTTAAGGTAATAATAGATTGTAAGTTAAAACGGCTGGCTCTAGTTGTTAGTAGATTTGCAATTAGTAAAAGATATGATGTCAGTTCTTTAGATTTTAACTTTCATATGAAGGAGCGTGTAGGATCAAGAGGTTTTAGGTATTGGAGACTTTCAATTGAATCAGATTTGTTCTCAATTAGATTGGAAGGTGGGCGTGGAGGTTGGCGTAATGCTACTATTCTTCAAATTGCTAAGGCACTCAAGGAGTTAAAAGAATTGAAATAAATTACAACCAACTATATGTGCATCAATTGATCCTCTATCTAGTCTCCGGAATCCAAAATCCGATCTCTTTCTCTATCTTTAGCTGCATAACACTCCACCCATGTCCAAACGCTTCGTCTTTATCTCCTTTCCTATATTATTAATCGCTGGTATTTACTTTCTGGGCCCAGCTCCGCAAAAGCCAAAGTTTGACCCAGAGATGCCTGCGGTACCTAATGAGGCCAATGGGTTGGAATCTTACATCAATAGTAAAGAAACACGGCATAATGTAAAACCTGACAACGAAGCGCGTATCGTTTGGTTAGATAGCACCCGTCAGAAAACAGAGTACAGTGTAGTGTACCTACACGGCTTCTCTGCATCACAGGAAGAAGGAGATCCTGTACATACTAATTTTGCAAAGAAATTTGGATGTAACCTGTACTTACCTCGGCTGGCAGATCATGGAATAGATACAACTGAGCAGTTACTTTATTTTACAGCGGATAGACTGTGGGAGAGTTCAAAAGAGGCGCTGGCGATCGGTAGGGCTATTGGAGATAAAGTGATCCTTGTAAGTACTTCTACTGGAGGTACAATGGCTTTGATGCTGGCTGCACAATACCCTGATGATGTCCATGCGCTTATCAACATGTCTCCCAATATTGAGATCAATAATTCAACAGCCTATTTGCTCAACAATCCATGGGGACTGCAAATCGCGAGGATGGTAGTAGGGAGTGACTATCAGGAAATCAATTATAAGCCTGAGCGCTTGCCCTACTGGAATGCAAAATACCGGTTGGAGTCGCTCACAGAATTGGAGGAGTTGTTGGAAGACAGAATGAATGCAAAAACCTTTAGTAAGGTTACACAACCCACATTGACATTGTATTATTATAAAGACGAAGAGCATCAGGACCCTACTGTGAAAGTAAGTGCAATGTTAAGGATGAATGAGGAGTTAGGAACTCCCGCTGATTTAAAAGAAACAATTGCCATACCAGCTGCAGGGGCCCATGTGATTGGTTCGTATCTGGTTTCAGAAGACCTCGAGTCGGTAGAGAAGGCAATCAATACCTTTGCAGAGCAGAAGTTGGGATTGAAACCACAGTAGTCTGGACATTTGAATACTTTAGTCAATATTTTTTAACCACTAAGGACACAAGGTTCCGCAAAGCTCGCAAAGTATTTCGCGGTGTTTTTTGTGCCTACTTAGCGCTCTTTGTGGTTAGCCTTCTGTTCAAAGTGCGTGATTAAGTTTTAACCCTTAACTTGATTGCCTTCTCCAAATCCTCCGGAGTATCAATCCCCATTGATTCTATATCAGTTTCTGCTACTTTGATGGTATAACCATTTTCAATCCAGCGAAGTTGCTCCAATGACTCCGCAAGCTCCAGAGAGGAGGGAGCGAGTTGTGTAATTTCATTAAGAATATCAGCCCGGTAGCCATACAGTCCAATGTGCTTGAAGTAGGGTTGCTCGTCAAACCATTTCTCTTTTTCAATATTCCTTAAATGAGGTAGCGGACTTCTGCTAAAGTAGATGGCCTCATTCTTCGCATTGTGTATCACTTTCACAATATTACTATTGTGCAAAGCGTCTCGGTTAGTTATTTTTTTTATCAGTGTTGCTAACTCTGCTTTACCATCCAAAAGAGAAGCCAGTAAATCAATTTGTCGCGGGTCGATGAAGGGTTCATCCCCTTGAATATTAATCACATAATCAAATTGTTCACCTGTTGATGTCAATGCCTCCGCGCAGCGGTCTGTACCACTCACATGGTTTTCTGAAGTCATACATACCTCACCGCCTTTACTTTTTACATGGTCATAAATTTTCTGGTTGTCGGTAGCAACAATCACCCGATCCAACGCATTTGATTTTTTAGCCTGGCCATACACCCATTCGATCATTGTTTGCCCCGCGATATCCGCAAGAGGTTTAGCCGGAAAACGAGTGGAGGCGTATCGCGCAGGAATTATTCCAACAATCTTCATGGAGTTACCTTTCTTACCTTCAGGGTAGAACCTTCTATTTCCAATACTTTAACGGTATCTCCTTTTTCAATATAATCTCCTCTTGAAAAGGCATCATACATTTGATCGTCAATCATTATTTTACCGCTAGGTCGCAGTACGGTATAGGCCGTTCCTGTTTTCCCTACCAAATCTACAGTATTATTAAAGTTGGAAGTATAGCCTTCAGATTGTGCTTGTGTATCCATTAATGAGATACGCTTGAAAAATCCCGTTTGACTCAGTCGCACTCCCCCCACGAATAATAAAAGTGCTCCTCCAGAGAGCCCACCAAAAATGGCGAGTGAGGCAACAATAATGTCGTTCATAGGAACCATTTCAAAATTAAAGAAGTCGTTGTTGATCATGATCAATACCATGGATCCTACAGTAAGGCCCACATCCGCAATGCCAGCTACACCAAAGCCAGGAATCACAAAAACTTCCACAATGATCAGAATGATGCCGACAAACAGGGCAATGATTTCCCAGTTCTCTGCCAATCCATTGAGGTAGTAGGGTACAAGGTATAAGATCAGTGCGGTGATGGCGGCCAGAATAGGAAACCCAACACCGGGAGACTGCAATTCAAAATAAAGACCTCCAAGGATAAGAAGAATGAGTATGCCGCTGATAAGTGGATTCAAAAAGAACGCGATTACTTTTTCTACTGCATCGATTTCGAAGCGCACCAATTCGTAATTGGCAACTCCATTTCTGTTCAATATTTCTTCAATGGATTCTACCTCAGCTTCACAGTAGCCATATTTAAGGGCCTCTTTGGTAGTAAATGTAATCACACTTCCCTCAGCAGAAATACTATCGATGGCGATCCTTTCGTCCACCATACCCTCAGCGATCCTAGGGTCTCTTCCATTATGTTCTGCTGTAGAGCGCATAATCGACCGCATATAGGATTGGTATTTATCAGGAGCAGCTTCGCCCGTACCCCCCTGTACTACAGTGGCAGCTCCGATAGTGGCTCCTGGAGCCATATAAATGCTGTCACAGGCAATAGAAATTAAGGCTCCGGCTGAGGCAGCATCTTTGTTGATAAACACCCAAATGGGTGCTTTCAGGTCTAAAATGCGGTCTACAATATCTTTGGAATCGGTCAAAACACCGCCATAGGTATCCATTTCGATGATTACATAGTCAGCCTCTATCTCCTCGGCATGGTCAATCGCCAGATCCACATACCGTGTCATACGGGGGTCTATTTCGGCCTTAATCTCCATCACCATTACCTTTGATTTATCCTGTCCGTAACTGATGCCGTTGCTCAGAAACCAAAGCATGGAAAATACGATCATTAATTTCTTCATCGTTATTAAGCTGATTAACTTGCATAAAGTTAACCCAAAAAGAGTCCGTCTCAAAAGTCAGTCGTCATTGCGAACAAAGTGAAGCAATCCTTAAAAAGCTAGTACTAGTAGATAGGGATCGCCACGTTTCACTCGCGATGACGGTTTAATTGGACTTTTGAGATGACCTAATTTACCCGCAGGGCTGACGAAAGCTTTTTAAGCTTTGTCAGGGTTAACCCAGACATGCTGGCGATTTATTGACAGCATCGACTGAGAGTTGTATTCTTTGGTTAACCGAAACTGGCATGAATTTGTTAGGTGTTATGCAGAATTGGTATTTTTTCAACTTGGTAAGACTATGATAAAGTTCATTTTTTTAGTTTCTCATTTGTGGGCAGCCCCTGATTTTTCTCCCCCATCTGATTCATTGCGATTGGAAACGATAGGTGGGAAGTCTTTTGTTATCCATCAGGTGGACGAGCAGGAAACGCTGTATGGCATTTCCAGAAGGTATGGCGCATCCATCACACAGATTTTGGAATACAACAAAGAGGCTGATGCAGGCCTTGACGTAGGCCAGATTTTAAGGATTCCCTATGTGCCCCGAGTAGCCGTTGTGCAATCCAATAAGGATTATCATACAGTAGCTCCCGGAGAAACACTATTTTCCGTCTCTAGACTTTATAACATTTCGGTAGATGATTTGAAGTCGATGAACAACCTTACCGCTAGTGCTTTATCAGTTGGTCAGCAATTGCGCATCAAAAGTGGAAGTTCGACTACACCAAGTGTTACTGTTCAACCTGAAGTAAGGGCGACCACTGTAGTTGGTTATCATAGTGTAGCACCCCAAGAAACACTTTACTCTATTTCTCGTGAGTATGGAGTTACAATTCAACAGCTAAAAGAATGGAACAACATAACCGGAAGCAATCTTGAGATCGGTCAGTTGGTGCGGGTGGCGGCACAAGGTGTACAACCTTCTGGAATTACAACTGAGGACACTACGCAGAGGATAACAGTTCCTCCAGTTATAAAACAACCGCAAGAAACAGTAGTAAAGATTTCTGAGAATGTAGCGGGTACTGATGAGATTAAGGAATCTGGATTGGCGGAACTGATTGACGGAACAGATAGCAATAGAAAATACCTTGCGCTCCACCGCAGTGCCAAGCCTGGTACCATTCTAAAAGTTCGGAATGAACTTAATAATAGAGAGGTCTTTGTAAGGGTAGTAGGCCCTTTGCCAGCCACAAGTGTCAATGACAGAATCATTATTAAAATTTCTAAATCTGCCTTCGATAGGTTAGGTGGAGTTGACTCAAAGTTCAGGGCAGAGATTACCTATTACAAGTAATCAGTGAATTTTCAGGAACTTAAATCCTTTCTGGATGAAAGAGTTGAAGTTTATAATCAGCCTGGGTTTATTAAAAACGATCCTGTCTCCATCCCGCACGGATATTCAAAAAAGCAAGATATTGAGATAGCGGGTTTTTTTGCGGCCATCCTGGCCTGGGGACAGCGGACTACTATCATCAACAAGAGTAAGGAGTTGTTTGTGATGATGGACAATGCACCTCACGATTTTTTGATCAACCATAAACTGAAGGACTTAAAAGTTTTTGAACAGTTTAAGCACCGCACGTTTAATGCTACTGACTGCCTCTACTTTATTCGATTTTTGAGTGAACATTATAAGCACAATGATTCACTTGAAACTGCATTTGCAGTGAATAAAATGGACAAGGGAGTAGAGGGTGCCATCGCGCATTTTCATCATTACTTTTTTAGTTTGGATGATTACCCACCCAGAACTAAAAAGCATATAGCCACCCCCACTAGGAAGTCGGCATGCAAACGCATCAATATGTTTTTAAGGTGGATGGTGAGAAAGGATAATAAAGGAGTGGATTTTGGAATCTGGAATTCAATTACTCCCTCCCAGCTTATTTGCCCTTGTGACGTTCATGTGGAGCGTGTGGCCAGAAAATTGAAATTAATAACCCGTAAACCCTTGGATTGGCTTACTGCGGTAGAGTTGACAGCAGCGCTCAGAAAATTTGATCCTTTAGATCCTGTAAAGTATGACTTTGCCCTTTTTGGGTTGGGTATTGAAGAGCGCTTTTGATTATTTCCAGTTAGCTGGATCAAGCCTCCATGATTTTACATGGATAAGTTGATCCTCATTCAGGTATTTCATTTGAACAGCAGCTCCAAGCAGTGCATTAAAATCACTTAAGCAAACGAGCGGTATTTTGGCATCTTTAAAATTATTCTCCGCCACTTCAAATCCATAAGTAAAAATAGCCACCATGCCTGTTACTTTTGCTCCGGCCTCTTCAAGGGCTTTGGCTGCCTTTAATGAGCTGCCTCCTGTTGAGATAAGGTCCTCAACCAATACCACCTTTTTACTTTTTTCAATTCTCCCCTCAATTTGATTGCCCATACCATGTTCCTTGGGCTTGGGACGCACATATACGTAGGGCAGCCCTAATAAATCGGCCACGAGTGCACCTTGAGCTATTCCGGCAGTGGCAACACCAGCTATATAGTCCGCATCACCAAAGTTGTTTTTGATCACTTCCGCGAGGGCTTCCTTGATGTAAGTGCGGATCGATGGATAGGAGAGGGAAAGGCGATTATCACAGTATATGGGAGACCTCCATCCTGAGCTCCATGTAAATGGATTTTTATAATTCAGCTTTATGGCTTCAATTTCAAGGAGTTTCTCTGCAACTGATGTGGCTGTGGACTGATTGATGCTAATTGAGTTCATTACAGGTATTAATGGTCTGGTACGAGCGCCTGTGCCCTGTTCTTTCAAATCGCAATTTATTATGAAAGTCTGCCTGCTCCAAGAATAAGCGAATAAAGTGACTCCAATATTAAGGGGGTTCAATTTTTTTGAAAAAAAATGATTAATCGTTGGGGCAATGTTTGACACATTGGGTTTTATTTATGTTTTTGCAGCTGTGGTAGCATCCTTCTTCCTTTATGAATCTTTTTGTTAACGATACTCCTGTCAAACTCAGAAAGCCTGATGCAAATCCTGGAGAAGGTAGCTATAATCATGTAATCGATGCCCAGAAAGAGGCCATCACCAAAGCCAAGTTGATCCATCACATTTGGATAAAGAATATCACTGTGGAGGACATGCAGGTTATTTTGGAATTGCTTAATTCTAAGGTACCTACGAGCCTATTGTCGCTTGAGATCACCACTTCACGCTATAAAGAGGTAAAAGATTTCATTAAAAGCCAGTTTAAACTCGTCAAGGCAGCTGGAGGCATGGTGCGAAAAAAAGATAAACTTTTAATGATATATCGCCTGAAGAAATGGGATCTACCTAAAGGCAAAAGAGAAAAGGGTGAACGCGATGCTGAAACAGCCATACGAGAAGTAGGGGAAGAGTGCAATGTGGATGTGAAGTTGGGTAAAAAGATTTGTACAACGTGGCATACTTACACGATGAACAAAAAGAGTATGATTAAGCGTACCAAATGGTATATGATGGACCTGGTGGATGATAGCAAGATGAAGCCTTGCCTCGAAGAAGATATTGAAGATTTGCGCTGGATGTCACAAAAGGAAGTGTACCATGCACTTCAGAATTCCTACAAATCGATTCAGTTTGTGTTTGAAGAATATTACAGCAAAACTGAAAATCTGGATCTGAATTTAGAGAATTAGAGTTTGTAAGGAAGGAAGGTGGTTACATCTCCATCGTAGCGATGCACTTCACGAATGATAGAAGAACTGATGGCAGCAAACTGTGGAGTGGTGATTAAAAAAACAGACTCTAACTCTGGATTGAGATGTCGGTTTACTTGAGAGATGCTGTTCTCGTATTCAAAGTCGGTAGTGTTTCGGAGACCTCTTAGTAAGTAATTAGCATTGTGTTTTTTAGCAAAAGCCGCAGTCAATTCAGCAAATGTCAACACTTTGATATTGGGATAAGCTGCAAAAGTCTCCTCAATTTTTTTTACCATGTAATCAACCTCAAAGTATCGCTTACTCTTGCCGCTGTTGAATCCAATGCCAATTATGATTTCATCAAATAACTTAAGACCTCTTAGTACGATGTCTTCGTGTCCTTTTGTAAAGGGATCAAATGAACCTGGGAAAAGCGCTATTTTTTTCATGGTAAACAGCTAAGCTTGAGATTAAAGTTAACAAATTAAGCTACTCTGTGATTGTTAATTGCTCAATAGGTGCAATGAATACAAATCGTAAAAGTGGTGATCTTGTATTTCGTCAAATAAGTATCCAAACTTGAGGTGTTTGGGACGATTGCCAAATGTTACATTCTTTATGTACTTGGAAAACTCTATAGCATGGGGAGACTTCTTGCCAATGTATCCCCACAAGACTATTCTGCTATTTTGCTGGTCCATTTGCATAGCATTGAGTACTAGCATAATGTACTTTACATAATCTGAGAAATGCTGAATAGGAAACTGATTGTAATAAACCAGACGACCTTCTTTTGCGGATAAAATATGCAGTTTGAAGCGGTCAATGTATACGAAAAGAGGAGGGGTATTGTCTGTAGTAACCTCTTGAAGAACACCTTCAATTAAGCCTGCGGATTGATGTAAAAAATTTACCGAAGAATTTTTATAAAGATTCAACATCCATTGGTGTATACCTTTATGCAATGCGAATACGGTGACAATACTGCTTTTCGTATTTTCACAATTGAGCACCACCTCTTTGTCGAGGTCAAATTTTGCATTCAGTTTAAGGTATTCCTGGGCGGCATCTTCAACAAACAATGAAGCAGGCACCTGTACCAGCTTACTGTTTTTAACGGAGAACTTTACTTCTTTCCAGAAACCAGCGGTAAGCAGATGGTGTGCTTCAAAAAGTTCTTTGAGCAACACCAACTGATCATCACTTGAATTTAGATTTTGGAAAATGTAATCTTCGAAGAAGACAAATCGATCCTGATCATCTACAATGCCAATTTGAAGATCTCGAACACCCAAATGAATAAGCAATGCATATTCATGCAGATGATCTACATCAAATTTTTCATCTTTGATTTTCTTGATCAGCTTGTAGCTCTGAGCGGCAGCTGCCAAGGTAGATTAAGATTCCCAGTTTCCTGATGTAGATACGTCAGTGCGAGAACCAAAGCGCAATGGCTTACGGTTCTTAGCATCATTAGCTTCACTTCTGAATGGGTTATCTGGTGATGGATCTTTTACTTCTATTACATCTACCATGATTCCACCACGATCCACCTTTCCTACGAAGATTTCAAACTTAGTTTCAGATCCAGGCTTAAATGCAATACGACTCAAATCTGCGTCTGGTTTGAATTTGTAGTCCCAGATGGTCATTAGAATTTGACCTTTTGTAACGCGGTCTCCCACATTAACTTTGCTCATAGAGCTAACAAAACCATCTTCAGTAAAAGGAGGCTCACTGATTTTCTCACCAATTTTTAATGAATAACCGCGTTGGTTCTTCACTGCTCTTTCTCCTTCTTTTATTTTGAAGCCCATGAAAATACCATTATCAGCAGCATTTACGTTGAATGTTTCTTTGAAAATACGCTCACGGGCAGGTGTAAATCCAAGTGTGTCGATATGAACGATAACTTCTTCACCACCATATTCTTTTTGAATAAGTTCTTCTCTGCGCTCTATGATAGCAACCTGGCCATTCTTAACGAAATTAAGCAAGGAGTCCCAATTGGACGTATATCTTCCGTTTACCTCTTGAAATACGATTTCGGCCTCACGGATCATTTTTAATTTCTCGATGACCGCATTTTCCTTTGTTTCAATCAGTTTTCGGTCGTCTACTGTTTTCTGGACACCGCTGTATAGGTAGTAGCCCAAGAAAATACTAATGCCAAAAAGAACGTAGGTCAGGATTTTAGTAAGATTCATTTTTCACAGGTTTAAGCTTGCAATTATAAATATTTTAAGCCGTTTAACACAACCAATCATAATTTAAAATAACCCCTTAAATCATTGATTTTGGCTGGTTCAATGGCGTATTTGAATACTCCATGGAGATGACTCTTCTCCATTTCCGATATTTCACTCCAGGAAAGAAATCGAGTGTCTGTTATTATTTGGTCTGATGATTTCATTTCCGGATCAACTCCCTTCTTTAGCGCTCCACCTACCCAATTTACCTTAAAAAACAACTCTATGGCATGGAGAGGCTCATTATAATACTCTGTTACGAATAATAGGTCTCCTACCGTTATGGCCAGATTAGTTTCTTCTCTAAATTCTCTTTCAAGGGTTTGATGTGCTGTTTCATCCATTTCAATACCGCCACCTGGAGGAGCCCAAAAATCACCCGAGGTTAAGTTTTTGTGGTTGACCATCAGAAGCTTGTTTTCCACAATGCAAATTCCGCATGCTCTGGGTCTCACACGGTGTCCGTAAAATTTATTCAAAGATTCTGGCATAGTTGTGGCACAAAACTTGGGTACAATCCGTTATAACTCACTACAGGTATGAATGCCTAATTTTGAAATAAATCACAGTTATGAAGCATATTATTACACTTTTCGTTTCTATTCTGATTTTTTCGACAGGATTTGCACAAGATCAGGCAGCTCCTGCTCAGGATGGCCCCATCATCAAGTGGGACAACCCCAATTTTGATTTTGGGGATTTAACTCAGGGAGATCGGGTAGAGAACACGTTTAAATTCACCAATGCAGGGACGGTTCCATTGATCATAACCAATGTAGAGGTGACTTGTGGGTGTACGACTCCTAAAGGGTGGCCACGGGATCCTATTCCCCCAGGGGGGCATGGCGAGCTGACGGTAGCCTTTAACAGCGTAGGGAAGTATGGTCGTCAGAATAAGGTGGTGAAAGTGATCTCCAATGCCGTGACACCTAATAATCAGATTGTGTTTACCGCGAACGTCCTGACAAAAGAGTAGTTAATTATTTTCGGGCACTAAGCAGGAGAAATAGCCATCCGGCAATAAGAAGTACCCCACCAACAGGCGTAACTGCACCCCAAATGGTCTTTCCGCTGAGGGACAATATGTAAAGGCTTCCACTAAATACTATTGTGCCAGTTGTGAAGAATAATGCTGACCAAATAGCCTTGCTTTCATTCAATTTATCTGCCAATGCTGCCATTACTAATAAGGCTAATGTATGATAGAATTGATACCTCACTGCGAGTTCATAAGTATCAGTTCTACCATGCTCCATCAGTAGTGGCTTTAGCACATGTGCACCAAAAGCACCAATGGCTACAGAAAGTCCACCGAGCACTGCTCCCAGTATAATAAGTTTTTTTTGAAAGGTCATTTTTTAATACGATCACCAAATATGGCAGTGCCTACTCTCACCATGGTACTTCCAAGTTCTACCGCAATGGAATAATCAGAGCTCATACCCATAGAAAGCTCTTTCATCTCGATGTTCTTGCTGAATTTTTTGCTTTTCAAATCATCAAAATGTTGTTTGAGCTGAGCAAACTCTTTCCTGATAATAGCTTCATCATCGGTAAGGGTTGCCATTCCCATTAGGCCTGTCACTTTCACAAAAGGATAATCATTTACTGTTTCCAGTAGGGTGAGCAATTGATCATACTTCAATCCGAATTTACTGTCTTCGCTAGCAATGTGAACCTGAAGCAGACATGGAATCACTCGATTAGCTTTGTTGCCTTGTTTATTAATTTCTTCAAGTAATTTCTGACTATCAACGGAATGAATCAACGAGACAAAAGGGGCAATGTATTTAACCTTGTTGGTTTGTAGATGGCCAATCATGTGCCATTCAATATCCTTAGGTAGCTCGTTCCATTTATTCTCCAGCTCTTTTACCTTATTCTCACCAAATATGCGCTGGCCCGTATTGTAGGCTTCCATGACCTTTTCTTTGGGCTGAGTTTTGCTCACAGCGATCAATTTGCACTTCTTATCACTGAGCTCCCGCTGCAGTAAGTTTATGTTATTTTTAATACTCATTTTATAACTTTGCCCGCCCTTAGAAGGCAAACGAACCCGAATGCAATAATATGGCGATATTAGGCACGTTACTAAAAAAAGGCATAAAACTTCGTGAAAATTTGGAGCAGGAATACTCCTCTCCAGCTGAACTCCAAAAACAGGAATTAAAGCATCTTCTGATAACGGCCAGTCAGACAGAATTTGGGAAATACTATGGGTTTCAGAACATCCTTAAGCACTTTAGGAAGGAAGATAGAGAGTTTTATGACTCATTTCGCGCTGTGGTGCCTATTCATGACTACAATAAAATTTATGAGGATTGGTGGCATCTCTCGCTGAAGGGAGCCAAGAATATATGCTGGCCGGGTAGAATAAAATATTTTGCATTAAGCTCAGGTACCTCTGAATCTTCATCAAAGTATATTCCCGTAACCAAGGAGATGACCAAGGCGATTCAAAAGACAAGTATTCGCCAGATATTGACTTTGTCCAAATATGAATTGCCCAATAATTTTTTCGGTGCAGGTATATTGATGATTGGAGGGAGTACTCACCTTAACCGCAAGGGTAGTTACTTTGAGGGTGACCTTAGTGGTATTCAGGCAGCAAGACTTCCATTTTGGTTTCAGCATTTTTATAAGCCAGGAAAAAAAATAGCAAAAACAAGAAGTTGGGATGCTAAGCTGGAAGATATTGTAAAAACGGCTTACGAATGGGATATAGGGATAATCGTAGGTGTGCCGGCATGGATTCAAATCTTGTTAGAAAAAATAATTGACCATTATAAGGTTAAGCATATCCATGAGATATGGCCCAATCTAAGTGTATATGTTCATGGAGGAGTTTCATTTGATCCCTACAAAAAAGGATTTGCTAAATTACTGGGCAAGCCGATTCACTATATAGAAACTTATCTCGCTTCAGAAGGATTTGTTGCTTATCAGGCTTTTCCCGAGCGAAAGTCAATGAGACTTGTGCTGAACAATGGAATTTTTTATGAGTTCATTCCATTTGTTGATAAAAATTTCAATTCATCTGGCGAAGTAAAACCTGATGCTGAGTCATTATACATTGATCAGGTAGAAGAAGGAAAGGAGTATGCTATATTGTTATCCACTTGTTCTGGCGCATGGCGATACTTGATAGGAGATGTTATCAAGTTTGTATCTGTAGAAGAATCAGAGATTATCATCACAGGAAGAACCAAGCACTTTCTGAGTTTATGCGGAGAGCACCTTTCAGTAGATAATATGAATAAAGCTATTGAAGTAGTTTCTGATGAGATGAACATTGATGTGAAAGAATTTACTGTGGCGGGTGTACCTCATGGTAGTCTTTTTGCACATCACTGGTTCATTGGAACCAATGATGAAGTAGATGCGAAAGTACTAAGAGATAAACTTGACCAACGGTTGAAAGAACTAAATGATGATTATGCCGTTGAACGTAGTGCTGCCCTCAAAGAAGTGAAGGTGGATATATTTCCTGTAAAAACATTCTATGATTGGATGGAATCGAAGGGAAAAACGGGCGGACAAAACAAGTTTCCAAGAGTGCTTAAAAAGGCGCAATTGGATGAATGGATGGATTATTTGGAGGCTAACAAAACCTCATGATTGTACTCGATGGAATAAAATTCGGATTGATACTGGCGCTGCTTATCGGGCCTGTTTTTTTTACGATAATTCAGACCAGCGTAGAGAAAGGTTTTTGGAATGGAACATTAGTTGCCGTTGGCGTTTCATTAAGTGACATTTTTTATGTTGCCATTTGCTACTTAGGAATGGCGCAGGTGCTGGAAGATGGTCAGTTCAGAATGTATTTGGCCTATACAGGAGGAACAATTTTAATTTTGTTTGGACTCTATCACCTTCTGGTGAAAAGTAGAAGAGGGATACGAAGACAAATTGCAGCAGCCAATGAAAAAGGAATCATCCGATATATTTTTAAAGGATTTGTGATCAATGGACTAAGTCCCATGGTGCCCATTTTTTGGATTGGCGCCATAAGTATTGCCTCTCTTGATCTTGGTTACTCAGGAGGGTTTACACTTGTTATTTTTCTTACCTCCTTACTGACTACCGTACTTATTACTGATGTTGCAAAAGCTTATTTGGCGGATAAACTTAGAAGCTTGGTTACACCCAGGTTCATGACCATCATGAATGTAGCCTTAGGTGTTTTGCTTATTGTCTTTGGCGGCAGGTTGATTATAATAGCTCAAACCTTTACGGGTGAGCTAATCTTGTAGTACGTTGCTAAGGAAGCTGGACTTCAATAACATCCAAACCAGTAGAAGTATCATCGCCCACCTTAAATAGACAAAGTAGAAGTCTGCAGTATCTTTGAAACGCGTCTCTTTAATTTCTGCCTTTTCGTATTGATCGATTTTTTCAAATACATTTTTAAGCGCTTGATTGTCCGTAACGCGAAAAAACTCTCCATTGCTGATCTTTGCGATATTGCGCATGGTCGTTTCGTCTACGGTATTCTCTACCATATGTGGTCTTCCAAAATAATCTTTACCAAAGGGGACTAAACCTTCTTTGCCCACTACAATGGTATATGTTTTAATGTCGTATGCAGCAGCAAGCTCGGCTGCTGTTATAGGGTCAATATTACCTGCGGTGTTGTCTCCGTCACTTAATAGAATACAGACTTTAGATTTTGATTCGGACTCTCTCATGCGGTTGGTAACTACAGCCATTGCACTACCTATAGCTGTACCACGGTTTTCGATCATATCGAAACTTATTTCATCGAGGTAGGCATTTAACAATTCATAATCTGTAGTGAGCGGAGCCAAAGAAAATGCATCACCTGAAAACACAACTATGCCAATACGATCTTGAATTCTGCCTCCAATAAAATCTCTGGCTACACCTTTAGCCGCTTCCAATCTGTTGGGGGTGAAGTCTTCAATTTGCATAGACTGGGAAATATCAATGGCCAGCATGATGTCAATTCCTTCAGTCCACTGTTCTACCTTTTCATTGGTTTTCTGCGGTCGCGCCAATGCAACAAGAACAAGACATAGGATAAGGGCCAAAATAAAATCGGGAAGTAACCGGATGAGATTTAAAGGCGTGCTTTTGAGATCACTCTTTACCAGTGCTACTGGTAATTTCTGATTGAGAAAATATTTGAAAAGCCATCTAAAGATGAAGAGAACAGGAACAAGGAGTAATAGATATAAATACAAAGGGGTTTCCCAGGTAAAACCCTTTAATGTGCTTGGATAAAACCAGAATAACGAATACCAGGCTTCTAATAACTTATCCATTTTTTACCTCCTGCACTTTATCATGAAACTTTTGCTCTGTGTATTCTTTCAAGTCGTAAAGGGGAGCGGATTCAAGCGTTCTACGTCCGCTATAAATTGTTCGATCAATCTCCTTTAAGGCTCCTGCCAATTTCTCGTTTTTCACCATCAGAAAGATTTCTTTGGTGGTGTACTTTGTGTAGGGTCTTGACAACAGTTGCTCCATGTATCCTTTCCACATGGCTAGCGTAGTTTCGGCTTGTTGAGTTGAATAACTGTTTTCCAATTCGTGGATAGCACTTTCGAAATCCTGTTTGAATTGGATATACCCTTTGTTAAGCCTTTTCAAGATAAAGTACTGTTTGATACGCTTACCAAATGCAATCCATATCACAATGATTAGAACAATAACCACCCCGCCAATAATAAGGAGCAATGGATAATTGAGTAACCAATTAACAGTTTGATATGCTGTGTTGATTTTTAGGGGCAATTGTTCTACAGAAACAGAATCTGGTACTTCTGAAACCATTTGTTGTAGAAAAACGGAATCTATTTTTGTGAATACAGCTGTGCAGTCTGCCTTGTTCACAACGAAAACGGGAAGGCTTATTCGTTGTACTGTATCTATCTCGAAGGATGTCAGGAAATAAACAACACTGTCGTAGCTACGATCACCAGTCGTTTTGGTGGTAAAGTACTTTTTGTGATCAATCTCAAACGGGGTAAAAGAGAAAGTAGAATCAGGGAACACCACAGTTTTATTTTTTGGGTAGGTGGCGGATACAGAATAAGGGAATGGTTGTCCGATTTTTATGCTGTCCGTATGAAATTGGCCACGCACCTCAACCTCCTGTGCTTGCGCACAAAAAGAAACTAAAGTCAATACAAAAAAAACGAGTTTCACCTGATCAAGCACTTTTCTTCGTTTTGTTCCTCACTTTAAACAACTTCAATAACTTGGGCACAAAATCCTCGTTGGTGTTGATGCTTAAAAAATTGATCTGATTTTTTTTGCTGAATGTGGATAGCTCCTCTTTTCTACTCACGTGATGATTGAAAATACGACTTCGGAAATCACCAAAAGAAGTATTCACCCATAATGTCTTTTTACTTTCCTTGTCCTGAACGGGGATGATACCCAACTTTGGTAGGTTGGTCTCTCGGTTATCATTTATTTGAATCAGTACAAGGTCGTGCTTCTTAGCAAGAGCGCGCATATTAGGATAAAAGGATTCATCAATAAAATCCGAAATCATAATAATCACACTTCTTCTTTTTATTGTATTGAGTGCAAAAGCAATGGCTTTGGTAAGATCCGTCTTTGAAGATTTAGGTACCAGTCGCACTAGATTGGAAATGATTTCATACGCCTGGCCCATCCCTTTTTTTGGCCTGATGTACTTTTCTGTTTGATCCGAATAGCAAATCAAACCCACCTGACTCGATTCTTTCACACCGGATAACGCGAGCACGCCACAGACTTCTCTACCAATTTCAAATTTGGTTTTTCCAGGTGTGCCAATTTCCTGAGAGGCGCTCACGTCCATGATGAAGAAGATAGTCTGCTCTTTTTCTTCCTTAAAGGTCTTTACAAATGTACCATGCCCTTTAGCGGATACATTCCAATCAATAGTGCGGATATCATCTCCATATTGGTAGGGGCGCACGTCATCAAACTCCAACCCCGATCCCTTAAAAATGGAGTGGAAGTCGCCCTGCATCTGGCTATTAATAGCCTTCCTGATTTGAATCTCGTATTTCCGCAGCTTTTTGACTAAGTCCTTCACCAGCTTCCAATTTTGTGGCCCAAAAATAGCTGAAATATGAGTATTTTGGAGCCGTTTTTAGTTTATCCAACGGTAAATTTGACAAAAGGTGTTTCAGGAATGATGGGATGGTTGAAGTATTTGACATTTATGGTTCTTCTGGTGCTAACACAATGCAAGCAGGAGCAAAAGCCTGTAGGCCTGATGAATGAAGAGGAGATGGTGAGCCTGTTGGTAGAGTTATACCTATCAGAAGCTAAAGTTACCCTTACGGGGATTCGTAGGGACTCAGCCAATAAACTCTTCCTGCCTTATGAGGAGTCAATTGTGGCATCCAGAGGCGTTTCTGATTCTACCCTCAATGAAAGCTACAATTACTACTTACAGCACCCGGATGAGTTAGAAAAAATTCTTGATGCTGTAATGGATACA
>JBATLM010000167.1:0-4503 GCA_049289315.1 Cyclobacteriaceae bacterium | reverse complement strand
TTATTACTCCTTCTCACGCCCCTTGTCAAGAGCAATTTTAGTTTGTTCTGCTTGTCGAAGCATTTCGTCCAATTGATCGCGGTCAAAGTATTGCCCTTTTGCAATCACTGCATAAATGCTCTTAACCGCTTGAATGTTATCCAAAGGATTATCATTCAATACTACGAGGTCCGCTTTTTTTCCTTCCTCTATGGTGGAAGTCTTATCCAGGACACCAAAATACTTGGCTCCATTGATCGTAGCAGTGCGAAGAATTTCATCAGGCTTCAATCCTGCTTCCTGAAATATTTCCAACTCTTCAATTAAAGAGGCTGCCGGATAAACATAGGTGTTGAGTGCTGCTGCATCACTACCCGCCAAGATGTTAATGCCTGCCTCTTGCATAGGCGACAATTGAGAGGCTATCAATTTAAAGCGATCTTTGCGCTGTTGCTTTTGCTCCGGAGTGTCCCCTGCCATCCGACCAATGCGCCAAGCATAGTTATCCGTAAAACGCTTTGTGAGGTATTTTAAAAAATCATCACCCTGATGATCGTCTTCATCCAAAAAAGCCAGTTGCCTTCCTCCTATCAAAGTCGGTGTTACAAAAAACCCCTTCTCTCCTAATACTTGATATCCTTTTATCGCTTTCGCCTGATCGAATTGCTCGATGTATTGATTACCTGCATCACCTTTAGAAAGTGTACCATCTAAAACGGCCTTCTTAATTTTGCTCTCATCACTTCCGAGTCGCAACATATAGCTTGCATGCTCTATACTGGTAAATCCTACGCCTATCAACTCCTCAATGGTGAGATCAATCGGCACATGGCCCGACACACGATACCCTCTATCATGCGAAGCCTTTACACTCTTGAGAAATAAATCACCCGGCAATGTGTTCTCTGTGATCTTCACGAAGTCCACTTTGTAATCATCCAGCTTGTCCAGCATTTGATTCAGCTCTTCTTCGTTCTCTATCTCCAGGTCATCTTTCCAAATGGAATTCTTTCCTTCCAGTTTCCTCCCCGCTGTGTAGATAGTAGGGCCAATCAATTCACCTCTGTTAATCTCATCCCTCCATGTCAAAACCTGTTCTCCAAGGTCGCTGGCACAATCCCTTACTGTAGTAATTCCATACGCGAGAAAAACAGGTAACAAAGCCTTATTATCAGGAACAAGATCTTTGCCCTCCATGTGCACATGCATGTCCCACAATCCAGGGATTACATATTTACCCTTCGCATCTATTTGTTGACTTTCAGGAACTTCATCTTTCAATTCATCCAATGTTCCAATTCGCGAAATGGTAGCACTGTCAATAAGGATAGCTCTCTCAGGCATGATCTCACCAGATACCACATTGACGATGTTAGCATTGAACAATAAATATTGATGCTCCGAACTTTCCTTTACTTCTCCTGAACAGCCAAAGAGCAGAACAATAATAACTACATACAATACTCGCATCCCTATTTATTTACCTCCAACCCACACCGCTCCTATTCCTGCATCCCAAAGTTTCTTGGTATAAGCGGGTACATCTGTTTCCATTATGGTTTTTGCTCTGGCATCCAATGCGTTCCATTCCTTTGTTAATTCCGCCAACCTGTCTTTCGATGATTGATTGACTCTTGGAATAGAACTATCCGTTTCATTGATCAAGAAAATATAATTAGCTGTAAATTTATTCGGGAAGTTCTCTACGTCATCATAAGCCTTTGACTTGCGTTGCACCATGTCCTCATCCCACAACCTCATCTTTTCTGTCAATGCCTTTCCTTCTTTCTTGAGTGCTGTATACTTCACATCGTCTCCCATCGTTTTCATGGCTTCCTCCATCTGATTACGCATTTTCAGAATGGTATTGATCTTAGTGTGCATATCACTCAAGGCTGCTTCCATGCCTGACATAAAAACATGGTGCTCATTATAAGACGCTGCATCGATTTTATACAACGGACTTGGCAGAATTTTAAACTCACTCTTCTGCTCATTGTTTCCGTATTTCAACGTCATGGTATACGTGCCCGGAGGTGCTTTGTGCCCACTAAAGTTACCTTCAATATATGCTGTTGGTGCACCAACCATGGTGGGGTAGCGTGTGTTCCATACAAAACGATTGATGCCCTTGTCCTTTGTAATGGTTTGTTCTGCCCTTGGCCCACCCGGATAACTCATAAAGTCAGCAGCTCTTTTCGAGCTCAGCTTGTTCACCAATTTTCCAGTATTGTCTTTGATCTCCATCACCAGCTCTATCGAATCTGCCAACTTGGGCAGTTGGTAATACATCACCACGCCATTAGCAGGGTTCACACCGGTAAACAGATCAGTACCTGAAGGGTTATTACCATTCATACCACTTCCCCAGCTTCCATACGTAAGGTCTTCAGGTTTGAATACAGTAAACGAGTTGTTATCTCCTTTGTATTGTCTCAACAAGGTAAGGTCATCCAAAATCCAGAACGACCTTCCCGAAGTGGCCACTACCAGATCATTCTCTTTCACTTTCAAATCCATGATTGGTGTTACGGGTAAATTCAATTTTAGCGGTTCCCATTTGACACCATCATTCCAGGAAATGTAAATACCCAATTCCGTTCCTGCATACAATAACCCCTTACGCACATCATCTTCGCGCACCACTCTGGTAAAGGCTCCCATAGGAATACCCTGACTGATGTTAGTCCATGTTTTACCATAGTTGGTGGTCTTGTACATGGCCGGAGTATGATCATTGAATTTATAACGAGTCGTTGCAATGTAAGCGGTACCCGGATCGTGTGGCGATACTTCAATAGCATTCACCAGACACTCCGTCAAACCTTTTGGTGTCACATTAGTCCAAGTTTTTCCTCCATCTCGTGTCAACTGTACAAAGCCATCATCACTACCCGTCCAGATTACTCCCTTCTCGTGGGGTGACTCGATCACATAAGCTAGGGTTCCATAATTTTCTGCACCGACCGCCTCATTGGTATATGGGCCTCCCATCTTGCCCTGTTTTTCTTTTTCGTTACGGGTAAGATCTGGAGAAACTTCTTCCCACGTCACACCCATATCTCTTGTCCTCAGCAACAACTGTGCACCATGGTAGTACGTCCCCGGCTCATGCTTCGATCCAATGATGGGAGCATTCCAATTGAACCTGTACTTCATGTCTTTGCTATCCCTACCCAAATACTGAATAGGTGCCGCCATGATCTTGGTACTTCCTCCTGAGTAAGTATCCAACACTTCAATGGTTCCCAAATAGCTACCACCCAATACATAACGCGGATCGTCAGGATCAAAGGCTAGGAATGCACTTTCTCCACCTGCAGAACTGGTCCAGTTTCTTTCTGAAATATTCCAACTTCCCAAGGCCATGCTTTCAATGCGCACTGAAGAGTTGTCCTGTTGGCCTGCGTAAATTCTATAAGGGTAATTATTATCAACGTTGATGCGATAGAACTGTGCCGTAGGCATGTTGGCTTGCGTTGACCACGACTCACCTCTATTAAAGGTAATTCCTGCTCCACCATCATCTGCAATCACCATGTTTTTAGAGTTGTTGGGATTAATCCACAAATCGTGATAGTCACCGTGAGGGCCATCGATAGTCTCCCATGTTTTACCGTCATCAATGGAGCGCAATGCGGGCGCACTCATTACGTACACCGTATGTTCGTCCTGTGTGTCAGGAAATACTTCAATGTAATACCACGACCGTTGAATCAAACGGTGATCTTCACTCACATGCGACCAGCTTTTACCCGCATCTTGTGATACGTAAAGTCCTCCCTGCGCTTTTTCCCAATCACTTTCAATCAAGGCATATACTTTATTGGGGTTGGCTCGGGATACCGCTATGGCCATTTTACCCATTTCTTTAGGCAAACCATTGGTCATCTCTTTCCATGTTTCACCTCCATCAGTTGATTTATACAATCCGCTTCCAGGTCCACCACTGATTACCTTCCAAGGCAAGCGCAGGTTGTGCCACATGGCTGCATACATCACCATGGGATTGTGCATGTCCATCGACAATTCAGAACATCCTGTATTTTCATCGATGTACAACACGTTCTTCCAGGTTTCCCCTCCGTCAATTGATTTATAAATTCCCCGGTCTTTTGTAGCACCATGAATAGCGCCTTGTGCGGCTACCAATACAACGTTAGGGTTCTTAGGGTGGATCGCTATTCTTGCAATCTGTTGTGTTTTTTCCAACCCCATATGCTTCCAGGTTTTACCCGCATCATAGGATTTATATACTCCATCTCCATAAGAACTCATCACACCACGCGGTGCGTGCTCGCCCATGCCTACGTATACTATGTTGGGATCACTTTCTGATACCGCTACTGCTCCTACAGATCCTGTTTTAAAAAACCCATCGGATATGTTCTTCCACTGTTGTCCTGCATCGGTTGTTTTCCAAACTCCCCCACCCGTTGTACCCATATAATAAGTAAGCGGGTCGTTAACCACACCGGAAGCCATGTTGGAACGGCCCCCTCTGAAAGGACCAATGCTTCTGTA
>JBATLM010000166.1:0-37534 GCA_049289315.1 Cyclobacteriaceae bacterium | reverse complement strand
GTAGAGGCCATGGGCAAAGGATCCAAGGACAGGTATTTTCAGGATGTGGAAGATGACGTAAAAAAACTGGTTCCTGAGGGGATATCAGGTAGGGTACCTTACAAGGGGCATGTGTCTGAGGTGTTGTATCAAATGGTAGGAGGGCTTAGGGCTGGTATGGGCTACTGTGGAGCCAAGAATGTACAAAAGCTGAAAGGCGCTAAGTTTGTGAAAATAACAGCCGCAGGGGTCAATGAGAGCCATCCTCACGATGTTTCTATTACTCAGGAGGCGCCTAACTACAGCAGAAACTAGATCCCGCAAGGGGTATTTTGGGTATCAAGAGTGCTTTTTAGCTCATAAACCTGTATCTACCAATGATATAGATTTCATGGGCTAAACTCCTTTTCCTATAATTGTAAGGCCAATTTTCCGATTGGCTTATTTTTTTATCAATTCATTCTCATTTGCGAGCCAGAGCCCTTATACGGATTACATTTTTAGGCGCATTTATAGCCTGGCTGGTATTGATTTTTTCAGATGTCACTATTCTGTTTAGTGATATCCGAGGGCTCAATCCAGACATTCCGGTTTGGCTTCCCAGGTTCATGTTCGACCTTTACGTCCTATGCCTTTTCTATTACTATAAGTTTAAAATTGAGAAAGAGGAGAGTCTCAACTTTACTGATTTGCTCTGGCGTGTATTTGCCACGGGCTTGGTGGCCACGGTAGTCTCATTAGGCTTACGCCTGATCTTGTTCTTACTGGGAGATACGGCATTGGCTACCAATATTCTCTTTACAGATGTCGTTTATCATATCAACCTTGCCCTTTTCTTAAGTTTTCTCATGGCCGCTTTCACTTCATGGAAGCGACTGATTTTATATCAAAAGTCGAAATGGCTGATCAGGGTTTGGACAGTTTTTGAATTCACATTGCTTTTTGCCCTGTTATATGATAGCCTCAATTCAGGAACAAATGGAACATTAAGTACCATCATTGCGGTACTTCTTGGAGGCCTTGGGTTGGTGTTAACAGCCAATATGAAGTGGGTGGCCTATCTCAACTTTAAACAAAAGTGGACAAGCCTACTGTTGTTATTACTGGCCTTTTTCTATTTAGGCTATTTCTTTTATACAACTACGAGGTTGGCGGATTTCATAGCCATTCAGTCTATCTCATTTTTAGATTTTAGGGAGCACACCTTCAGCCTTTCCATTTTTGGATTTGTGATGGTATACAGTCTGTTTTCTTTTTTGGTGATATTATTCAATCTGCCTACTTCGTCTGTCTTTGAGCAAAAGCTGGAGGAGGTAGTCAATTTTCAACGAATTAGTCAGTCCATTCAGACCGAGCAAAGTGAGGAGAGTGTATACAATATTCTGCTGGAAAGCTCAGTGAGCTCCGTATTTGCCGATGCCGCCTGGTTGGAAATAAAAAGCTCCTCCGAGGAGAATCGTTTATTTACCTATGGAATATCGGAGCCAGAAGCAAAAGCCATTCAAGATCACGTTTTTAATAATAATATAAAGGGAGCACTTGATCAGGGTGTGGATAAAACAAAAAACTTGTCCAAGCATCTCGGGTCTTTAAAAGGAGCAAGATTCCGTTCTTTATTGTCATTTCCCATTGTGGTGAAGGGAGAGTCCATTGGCACGTTGGCGATATTGAAAGAATTGCCCGATGGTTTCAATAAGGAAATGACAAGGGTAGTTTCAACATTTGCCAATCAGGCAGGTATATCAATTGAGAATTTTAGGCTGTTGGAAGAAGCTTTCCAAAACGAACGATATAAGGAGGAACTTAAAATTGCCAAGACAGTTCAAAAAAGTCTGTTGCCTGAAAACCTTGAATCGAATGAGGATTTCGACATCGCGGCCTTCTCTCAGTCTGCTGATGAAGTAGGTGGCGATTATTATGACACCATTCGCATAAATGAGCACAAAGTTGCTTTAATAATTGCTGATGTTTCGGGTAAGGGAACTACAGCGGCTTTTCATATGTCACAGATGAAGGGGATATTTCATAGTCTGGCACAGCAGGAACTGGATCCTCGTGAATTTATGGTGCGAGCTAATCAGGCGCTGGTATTTTGCCTGGAAAGAGGTTCGTTTATTTCTGCTATTTATTTTGTGTTGGATAGCCAAAAGAGGGAAATCACCTACTGCCGAGCGGGTCACTGTCCAGTGCTCTATTACAAAAGTGCTACGGATAAATCAGGATATTTGCAGGACAAAGGAGCGGCTTTGGGAATGGTAAAAAATAAGACGTATTGCAACATGATTGATGTATATCAAATAGAATACAAAAAGGATGATGTGATGGTGTTATATACGGATGGAATCACAGAAGCCAATGACAGCAAAGGGGAGGAGTTTGGATATGAAAACTTGGAACAAACCATACTGGAAGTAAAAGACAAAGGGGCAAAGGAAATCCAGGAGCACCTTATCGATAGGCTGTATGAGTATTCAGGCACAGACGATATAAATGATGATTTCACGACTATGATAGTAAGATTTAAATAGACAGAACTTATAAAAATAAAAATCGTTAATAAAGATGGTTCAAATCAAAAGACTACAAGAAGACGGAATCGACACTTTGGCAGTTATCGGTGAGATTGACGCCAGTTCGTCCATTGAATTGGATCTCTCCATAGCCAAAAGTGTAGGCGAGGGCTTCAAAAAAATTCTCGTGGATTGTAGTTCCTTGGAATATATCTCCTCAGCCGGGCTCGGTGTTTTCATGTCTTATATTGAAGAATTTAAAGACAAGGGGATCAGCATGGTGATGTTTGGGTTGAACGAAAAGGTTGCTAACAATTTCAGTATTCTAGGCCTTGCCGACTTACTGCACATTTGCGCCACTAAAGAAGAAGCTAAGCAATTAGTAAATGACTTATCGGTATAACATAGGATGTAGCTTAAGTAATCTTAAAGGCATTCGCGAGTTCATAAGAACATCGTTGAAGAGCTATAATATTCCTGAGTTGGAGTTGAGCGCGATTGTGCTTGCAATTGATGAGATGTGCTCCAACCTTATGATTCACTCTCATCATTGTAACCCTGATCACAAGATTGAACTTTCTATTGTAGAACCATCCAAAGGAGAGTTGGTTTTTGAAATTGTGGATGATGGGAATTTATTTGACATCAATGCATTCACCGAGCCCAAGATGGATAGTTTAATTCATGAGAAAAGGAAAGGTGGCTTGGGTATCAGACTGGTGAAGTCCATTATGGATAAAGTGGAATATGGATCAAGAGATGGAAAGAATTTATGCCGATTGACCAAAGTTTATAAAAGGGAAGATTAAAAATATGAATGGAATGAAAAAAAAGAGTGTTGTGAATATTGCGATAGGTTTAACTATAGCAATAGTCTCGTTGATGATGAGCAGCTGTGGCTCGGGAGGTTCTGCCCCTGTAAGCATGGGGGAGTTGGACAGGTTACTACTTCTTAATCTCGATAGCACACAATTTGAATTTACCAAAGACGATTTGCGAGGGTCACTTTTGGCTGTTGTGTTTAGCCCGGGTTGCGACCATTGCCAGGCACAGGCGCAAGAATTCTATCAGAATATGGATAAGTTACAAGATGTAACTATTGTAATGATAGGATCTGTTCCTCTGGAGCAGATAAGAGACTTTTCCGAAAAATACGGACTCAAAGAATTTCAAAATGTACGTTTTGCTTATGCGAGCCCTGTCAATGTGTTGAATCTTTGGATGATAGATAATTTGCCACACCTTGCCTTATACGACAAGGATCTCAAGCCGGTGCAAACATTCGCAAGTACTACCTCTGTGGATAAGATACTACCGCATTTGAAGTAGATCAGTATTAATCCGAGTAACATTCCGTAGAGATGACGCGCAGTAAAGTATTTACAATCGTATTTGTATTGTTATTTGATTCTTTAGCCTTTGGTCAAAAGAAGGGGGATGATTTATTCTCAATTAACGATACGCCTGTTAAAGTGAACGAGTTTGTTTACTTGTACAATAAAAATCATCAAGGGAAAGCGGAGGAGTTTACAAAGGAAAAGATAGAAGAGTATCTGGAGCTGTTTATCAATTTTAAGTTGAAAGTGGCGGAGGCTGAGTCTAGAGGTATGGATTTGAATCATGAATTCATAGAAGAGCTAAATACCTATAAGGAAGAATTAAGAAAACCATTTGTTGCAGAAACAGATGTGCTTGATAAGCTAGTGAAAGAAGCGTATGATCGATTGAGTTGGGAAGTTAAAGCTTCGCATATTCTTATTAACCTACAGCAGGATGCAACACCAGCGGACACGTTAGCGGCATACAATAAGGCAAAGTCAATTCGGGAAAGAGCAATAGGAGGTGAGCCATTTGAAAATTTAGCGAGAGAACTTTCAGAAGACCCTTCAGCAAAGTCAAATGCGGGCCTGCTTGGATACTTCTCTGCTTTACAAATGGTATATCCATTCGAGGAGGCTGTATTTCATTTAAAGGTTGGTGAAATTTCGGATCCGGTTCGTTCAAAGTTTGGTTATCATGTAATTAAGCTGGAGGATAAGAGGCCGTCCAGTGGTGAAGTAGAAGTTTCTCATATTTTAGTTAGAGGAGCGGGTGAAGATGCGAGGTTAATGATAGATGAAGTATATAATAAATTGAAAGAAAATGGAGACTGGAATGAATTGTGCAGTCAGTACTCGCAGGATCCTGGCACTAAGGATAATGGGGGAAGGTTAAGACCATTTGGTCCAGGCGCTTTGGCATCAGCGCCTAAATTTGAGGAAGTAGCTTTTTCAATGAGTGAGCCCGGTGAACTATCAGTACCTTTTCAAACTTCTTTTGGATGGCACATTATCAGGTTTGAAAAGAAGATACCTCTTCCATCATTTAGCGAGCTTGAGGAGTCATTGAAAAGAAAAGTAGCGAGGGATGACAGAATGACTATTTCCAAGTCAGCAGCGGTAGAAAAGAGAAAGAAAGAATTGAATTATAATGAAAGCGCTGAAGCAATGAACCTGATCACAGCACTTGGCGACTCTAGTTTAACCAAGGGCAATTGGAGTGGTAACGTTTCAGCTTCAAGCGGTGAGTTAAGTTTGTTCTCCTTGAATGAAGAGCAGTATTCGTTAGAAAAGTTTGCTGGCTATATTGTAAGGAAACAGTCACCTACTAATGTTTCGCCAGATGTTTATGTCAAGCAACTTTATAACCAATTTGTAGAAGAAAGTCTTTCTGCCATGGAGGATCTTAAATTGCAGGAATCAAATCCGGAATACCGGAATTTGGTGAATGAATACCGTGAGGGAATTTTGCTGTTTAGCATTATGGAGAAAGAGATATGGAACAAAGCATCAGAGGATACCCTTGGCCAAAGAGCATACTATGATAAGCATGTAAATTCATATGCAGCTGGCCTTAGGTTAGAGGCTAGAATTTTTTCTGCAACAACAAAAGAAGTAATCAATTCAGCGAAGGCCAAGGTTTTGGCAGGTGATACATTGAAGCCCGAGGACTTAAAGCAATTTAAATCTGTTACCAACATGAGGGCATTTGAAAAAGGGGAGCACGAGGCGATTGATAAAATCAGCTGGGCAGTGGGGATGCACGAGACAGAAGCAAGTGGAATGTATTATCTTGTGGAGGTGAATAATCTAATTCCTCCTGGAAATAAGAAGTTTGATGAGGTAAGAGCGGGTGTGATTTCAGATTATCAGGATAAGTTGGAAGAGGATTGGATTGGACAACTAAAAAATAAATACAAAATAAAGGTCAATGCTAAAGGCAAGAAGAAGGCCATTTTGGAGTTAACATCAAAAGATAAATTTTGAAAGGCAGTATTATACAATTGTTTCACGCTTTTAAGAAGCCTATCCTGGGCATGCTGATGCTAGTAACTTTGCTGTGCGTAAATAGCTGCGAACTGATCCGAATGAAAAGGGAAAAATCAGAACAAGATCTTTCCAGAAGACCCGTGGCGCGTGTTAATGACACGTACTTGTATTTAGATGAGCTCGAAGGAATTGTAACGGCTAACACACCTAAAGATGATAGTGTTGCCCGATTAGGTGCTTATATCAATAGTTGGGTAAGGAAGCAGGTGTTAATCAATGAGGCGCTTAAAAGAATAGACATTAATGAAGCAGAGGTAGAAAGAAAAATTCTTGATTACAGATACAGCCTAATCGGTTATCAGTTTCAAAAACTCTACATCCAGCAAAATATGAGTACGGATGTATCTGATGTGGAGGTGGAAGAATATTACAATACTAATCTTGATAACTTTATTCTGAAACAAAACATCATAAGAGGCGCCTATATCAAAGTGCCACAAGGAGCGCCAAGAACTAACAGGATCAAGGACCTGATTTTCTCTAATAAGGAGAAGGACAGGAGTGATCTGAAGTCTTACTGTTTGAGCTTCTCAACCGCATATCATCTTTCGGATTCGAGTTGGATTGAATTTGATAAACTTGTTGTGAATTCACCACTTGCTGAAATCCCAAATAAAATTCAGTTTTTGAAAAGCTATCCTTACTATGAGACAAGTGATGCTGGCTTCTTGTATTACCTAAAGATAGATGCCTACAAAATATCAGATAATGTATCACCACTCGAATTCGTCAAACAGGACATAAAAAATATTATTATTAACAAAAGAAAAGTAGAACTTGCGCGAAAATTGGAAGAAGAAGTGTATGAAAAGGCTGCAGAAAACAAGGATTTTGAAATATTCTCTAAGTAATTGCCTGCTTGCCGGGTTATTGTTGCTATCACCCATTTTGGGGGCTCAGGATGATCCAGGCTTTTTGGTGGATAAAATAGTTGCCAAAGTGGACAACTATATTGTCCTCAAGTCTGAAGTGGAGGGTACTTATCAAAACTATTTGGCTGAGGGTAATCCAGCCTCTCAAGAGGCAAAGTGTGGATTACTGAACAGGCTTATAGTTAATAAGTTGATGGTTGCAAAAGCGGAGATTGACTCAGTGGTGGTGACAGATGATCAGGTAGACCAGAATACGGCCAGAAGGATGCAGTTGATTTTGCAAAGCTCAGGAAACTCTCCTGAAGAACTGGAGCGCGCTTATGGTAAAACTTTGGATGAAATCAGGCTTGATCTAAGGGAGCAAATCCGGGAACAAATGCTCGGCAGTGAGATGACCCAATTGATCACTAAAGATATATCAGTTACTCCTTCCGAAGTGCGTAGATTTTTTAACAAAATCCCAGAGGACAGCCTCCCTTTTTACTCTTCTGATGTAGAGGTAGCGCAAATTGTAAGAGTGGCCAAAGTGAGTGAGACGCAAAAGGAGGAGGTAAAACAGAGATTAAGAGACATTCGGGAAAGAATATTAAAGGGCGAAAACTTTAATGCACTAGCCAGTGAATTTTCGGAAGACCCAAGTGCGCAGATGAATGGAGGAGAAATGGGGTTTGTTGGAAGAGGGGCAATGGTACCTGCATTTGAAGCAACAGCCTTTAAGTTGCGTAAAGGAGATATCTCTCAACCATTCGAATCTCCCTTCGGATTTCACATAATGCAACTCATCGATCGAAGAGGAAATGAATACAATTCGAGACATATTTTGATCTCTGCGGAACCATCTGAGGAGGACATCAACCGTACAGAAAAATTTATGGACAGCTTGAGGGTGAAAATCGTAACTGACAGTATTGATTTTCAAAGAGCAGCAAAAGAATACTCAGATGATCAGGCAACAAAAGGACAAGGAGGCTTTTTTACAGATGCAGATGGTGGTACTAAAATCTCGATTAAAGAAATTGATCCTGTTGTGTACTTTACAATTGACACTATGAAAACAGGTGACGTTAGTAGAGCAATTAGATATAGAACTGACGATGGAAAGGACGCAGTGAGAATTTTATACTTTAAAACAAAGCTCCCACCTCATCAGGCCAACCTGAAGGAAGACTGGCACAGAATACAAGCAGCAGCGCTTGCAGAGAAGAAAGATATTGCGCTGGAGAAATGGTTTAACATGGCAAAAAAGGATGTGTTTATTAACATAGATCCTGAATACAATTATTGCCACCTTCTTGAATAATTTTTTAAATAGATACAATTCACTTTTTAATCCCATCAAAACAGAATGGCTTCACAATTTGCAAATGATGTAGAGGCAGCGGACGCGCTTTCGGAGGCTCACAAAAAACTTAAGAATGAAATTGCCAAAGTAGTAGTTGGACAGGATGAGGTAGTCCGTTTACTTCTTACATCAATTTTTTGTCAGGGTCACTCTTTGTTAGTAGGTGTTCCCGGATTGGCGAAGACACTTTTGGTTCACACAATTGCAACCTCGCTAGACTTGCAATTCAAGAGGATACAGTTTACCCCAGATCTTATGCCCTCCGATATCGTAGGAGCAGAGACCATGGACAAGGAAAGGAATTTTCAGTTTGTAAAAGGACCTGTGTTCGCCAACATAGTTTTGGCTGACGAAATTAATCGGACACCTCCTAAAACCCAGGCAGCACTTTTGGAATCCATGCAAGAGTATTCAGTGACAATTGCAGGCCAACAATATGCACTACCTAGGCCATTTTTTGTTTTGGCAACACAAAACCCAATTGAACAGGAAGGAACTTATCCACTGCCGGAAGCTCAACTAGATCGCTTTATGTTCAACGTGTTGTTAGACTACCCTAGCTACGATCAAGAAGTAACGATTGTAAAAAACACTACAGCTGATACTACTCAAAGTGTAAATAAAGTACTTACTGCTGATCAAATTATGGAATTTCAGCATTTGGTAAGGCGGGTACCAATAGCTGATAATGTTGTAGAATATGCCGTGAAACTAACTCACCTTACTAGACCAAGTGTAAACGGGTCTGCTATAGCTAACGAATTTTTAGAGTGGGGTGCCGGCCCTCGAGCATCACAGTTTTTGGTGTTGGGTGCCAAGTGTAACGCTTTGTTAAAAGGTAAATACTCGCCAGATATTGAAGATGTGCAAGATATTGCAAAACCAGTGCTGCGTCATAGAATCGTAAGAAACTTCAAAGCCGAGGCCGAAGGAATAACCCTTGATGGTATCATTGAAAAATTAATACAAGCTTAGTCTAAGCGGTTTTAAATCTTCTAACTGCTGCAATTGAAAAGCCAACCATTAGAATTCCGGTGCCTAGCCATAGGAGATTAATGAATGGCTTCTCCATTGCTTTTATAATCACCCAGTCTTTTTGGCGAGCATTTAAGCCTAACGAAAATTCATTGGTTTCGGGGTGAATGTTGAGCAAGGTGATCTTTACACCTAGGTCATTTATTTCGGAAGAAATCCTGCCAACTTGCGTTTTGTTTTTAATGAGAAAAATAGGGTCGGCATAAAGTGTGTCACGTTCGCCTATTACACTAACTCTCGCCTGTACAGCCACATCTTCTGGTCGTAAGGTGATTCCTTGGATGTCATCAAGACGGTTAACTTCTTCCAATACAGCTACATAGTCATTAACGAAAAATTGTTCGCCAATTTTTACCTTCACTTCTTCCAATTCACTCCACTCCACCTCAGCTTCTCTGTTCATCGGTGCTGAAACATGAGTGTAAAGATCCCGGACTGCTCCACGACTTATGTCAGGTGAAGCAACAAATCCACCCATCGCTTCATTGATTTGGACTCTTGGAAACAAAACAGCTTCTACATTATCTCCTTTGCGAAGCTCTATTTCGTAATAGGTGTTTTCAGGGTAGATTTCAAAAGTATCCTTCTCGGCATAAAGCTTTTTATTCTTATAAATAATATCTCGTTTAGCTACAACGGTATATGGGTCAGGTGTAAGGATAACGTCACTTTTCTTTATGTATCCCCATTTATATTTGGGCTCTATTCGCTCTCCAAGAAACTCAATATCGTAGCCCGCCATACTGCGTGGCTCATTGATAAAAAGTAGCAGATTGTCACGGTTGAATTCTGTACTTAATTCAGTTGAAATCAACATGCCGGTATTGTTCAACGACACTACATTAGAGTAGCCAGCTGAAAACATAATTCCGATAAGGGCAAGGCCAATGCCGATATGAGATAAGGCCCCTCCGGACAATGAAGGATTTACCTTGATTACGCTTCTTAATACTTTAAGATTGGAGATGATAATGTAAACTCCGGCAAGCGTCAATACCAAATAAGAAGGCTCATTGACACCAGCGATAGAGATAATCAATCCAAATACAATCAAAGAAATTAATACAGGAGTAAGTAGCTCCTTTTTCAGTTTAGTTTTATCAATCCTTTTGTACCAAAAGAACTGACCGGTGCCAGAAAGGAAAGCAACAGCCACACCAAACCATAATTGAAACTTTGAATAAAAAGCGATCTGGTCAGCAGGAGGTGCCAAGTTGGACGTTCCACCAAACAAACCTACTATACTATTGTAAACAGGTATGGAGGTGGGTATGATCACTTGAAAACCCATTAAGCACAGTGTAGTCACCCCTAGGAAGATCCAAAACTCACGAGAGTATGTTGATACTTCTTTTTCTGATGATGGAATTTCTTTCCATCGCACGATAACCAATACGATTGCGGCAATTGTAAAGAATAGCAGGTAAATGAGGAGTTGACCTGAGAGTCCTAAATCAGTGAAAGAATGAACGGATGAATCCCCCAGTATTCCACTTCTGGTAAGAAATGTTGAATAAAGGATCAGAATAAATACACTAATCACCAGTATAATTGAAGTCTTTAGTGCTGTCTGACTGTTTTTATAAACAATCATGGTATGAATTGAAGCAATAAGGATCAACCAGGGCACGTACACCGCATTTTCAACGGGATCCCAATTCCAGTACCCTCCAAAATTGAGGGTCTCATATGCCCAGTAACCACCCATTAAAATGCCAATTCCAAGAATGGCTCCGCCCAGCAAAGTCCATGGTAAGGCAGGTTTGATCCATTCTGAATATTTCTTTTCCCAAAGACCGGCAATACAAAACGCGAATGGCACGATGGTGAGTGCAAAGCCTAAGAATAATGTAGGCGGATGAATGACCATCCAATAGTTCTGTAATAATGGGTTAAGACCACTACCATCTGCAGGAATGAAGTTAGGCTGAATTTTAAAAATAGGATCGTCCAGGGCATCCCTGAGAAGAATAAATGGGGAACTGCCAATTTTAAGGTCTGCGAAAGGAATTACGATTCCTAAAATCATTGATGCTAAAAATGCCTGCACCAATGCAAAAATGACCATCACAGGAGCTTCCCAATCTTTTTGGGTATGAATGATCACTATGCCAATTAATGCCTGCCAGAAAGTCCACAGCAGGAAACTACCCTCTTGGCCTTCCCAAAAACAGGAAACCATATAGTGAGCAGGAAGGTGTCTTGAAGAGTGGCTATAAGCGTAATGGTATTCGAAGTAATGATTGTAAATGATGTAGAACAATGCTACAAATACACCTATCACCGCGACTGTATGGGCATAAAAAGCTAGGCGGGCATTGTTTACCCAGGCCTGTTTAACATCAACGTCAGTAATTGTTTTTGCTTTCCAGTAGGCGAAGGCAGCAACTAACGAGGTGACGAAAGAAACGATAACAAAAAGGTGACCCAGGTCACCAATGAAATAATGAATCATGAATTCTACCCTAAGTTTTAAATTCCCGCAGTCACACCCTCTTCTTGATATTTAGAAGGGCACTTAAGCAGAATCTTATTGGCAACGAAATTATCTCCCTGATAGCCGCCAATAACTACAACATTTTCTGAACGGGTAAAATCGGGGGGCATTGGTTCGTTGTAAAAAACACTTTGCTCTTTGCCATTATCATCGACAAGGACAAATGAAAATGAAAGGTTGTCGGGAGCATTCTTAAGACCAATCGCATGACCGCTCGGATCTTTTTTAAGCTGACCAACTACGTGGATGCTCGTGGTGTTTCCCGTTGAAGCCATTTCGTAAGCTTGAGTAAAATTTACATAGGTACTTGCATCCCCAGCTGTTGAAACAATAATGCCAATGGCTACAGCGATAACTACAATGGCAAGAATGTGTGATTTTTTCATTTTTCCTCCCTTTTTTCCGACAGCAAAGGTAAGGCAAAATTATGGATTTAGGGACTTGAAAATAGGAGGGAAGTCAGCGTTGGGAACGGAATTACTTCTTTTCAGAAAGCCTTTTCTCAAGTTTTGATACTTTTCTATCCAGTTGTACTAAATACCCCACCAGCCCAAAAAGAATGAGGGCTAAAATGGCCACCACAACATAAATCTTTCCTTCAGAACGCATAGTGTCCGCCATTTCTACTTCCTGCTGGGCATAGGTTACGAATGATGAAAGTGTTAAAAATATCAGGAGTAAATATTTACGCATAATCTTCAATTTCTAGAATCTGTTCTTCAGCATTTCTCATCCTTACTCTCAGGGAAGCAATCCATATTCCGAACAGTATCCATCCGGCTACAGCGGGGTAAAAAACCATTCTCATTCTGAGATCCAGGTCGTACATGTTAAAGCCTGGATTTCCTCCGCTCCCAGGGTGCATGGAGCTGGTCATACGAGGAATAATAAAGATGAGGGGAATCATAGCTGCAAAAGCAAAAATATTATACACCGCACTAAGACGTGATCTTTGCTCTTGATTATCTACTGACCCTCTCAGAACAAAGTAAGCGAGGTATACCAATAGAGCAATGGCGGCACCATTTTGTTTGGGGTCCCCATGCCATGGACTTCCCCAGGTGTAGTTGGCCCAAATCATGCCCGTGAAAATGCCGAGCAGACCAAAAACCAGCCCTGTATTTGCAAATTCCACAGATAAGATATCATTCTTTGCAGTAGGAGTTTTTAGGTATTTGATGGCGTAAATGGTGGAGACCAAAAACATAACCACCATCCCGAACCACATGGGGACATGGAAATAAAGAGCACGGATAGTTTCGTTGACGATGACCAGCCTGGGCACCGGCATTAAAAATCCGGCTAGTAGGGTATAAATCAATAAGAGGACAGAAACAATTTTCCACCAATTTTTGGCCATTTCTTAGATGATTAAGGGTGTAAGGGCTAAAACCGACATCCAGTGTTGTTAGCTGCGCCAAATATAAGGGAAGAGTAAATAAGACACAGCCGCAACGAGGCAATTTATGGACAAAAGGGTGAGCATTTCATCCCAACTGGCATCCCAGCCCAGTCCGTCAATGCAATTTTTGGTCACTTTTATTGCTATCAACAAAATGGAAATAACAACGGGGAAACTTAATACAGCCATCAAGATAGTGCTATTGTTTGCTTTAGCTGCAATGCTAGAGAGGAGGGTCAATGATGAAGCGAACCCCAAAGAGGTAAGCAGTACAAGAGTGGCAAAGATCAATTGATCATAAATCGGATTCCCTAGAAAGAGAACAAAGAGGAGGTAACCTGAGGCTGATAATAATGTGCAGAGTAAAAAATTGTAGAGGATTTTCGAGAGTATTATAGAAGCCGGATTGGCGATGGAGTAATAGTAGATGTCACGTCCTTTTTTCTCTCCTATAAAACTCTTTGCAACTGAATTTACTGCAGTAAAAAGAATAGTAATCCAAAACAAAGCACTCCAAACCAGCGGATTGACAAGGTTTTGTCTGAGATTAAAAGTAAGGTAGCAGATGAAGGCAGTGCTGAATAGATAAAGCACTAACCCCGAAACAACAGACTTACGTCTCAGTTCAAGCGTAAATTCTTTTTTGAAAAGGGTTGCGATCAAATTGTTGGCTTTTGACTAGTGTGTTCTTCAGCAAACCTCACTAGCTTCCTCATGGATTTAAAGGCAATCATAAGACCAACCAAAAACAACCCTAAAGTAGCTCCTGCAGCCAAAGAAACAGACTTTTTAGGCCAGATAGGTTTATTAAATTTAGTGAAGCCATCCACAATTTGAACACTGTTAACTATTTCTAAGTTATTTTGAAGATCTACTAATTCTTTATTTAACTCAATGATCTTAGAGTTTACCTCAGTAGGATCAAACATTACACTGCCACTAGTGCTTTGGAAGAATTTCCCATCGTAGATACTATTCTTAAAATTTTCTAAGGATTGTATTTCTGTTTTTATTTTCTCGGTTATCTGTTGCAGATAGTTTATCCTTTGTTCAACTCTTATTTGAACAAAGTCATTTTTTTGTAAAAATTGTATCAATCCATCTTGAAGTTTGTACAGAAGGCCCTGATCCGTTAGTTCTGTTGTGATTAAAAAAAAGCGTTTCTCAGACTCTTTTTGAAGCTTGTCCTCCAATGCGCTTTCAACGGTGATCTTAGAGATGCTTTTGACTTCATCTGGGCTTAAACCAATCTTATCAGAAAGCGCTTTATAGTTTTGTTCTCTAATTAAATTCTGCAGATTATCAAATAATATTTCGCTATATGTTTCGGTAAGGATATCCGAGCTTAGCAGCATTTTACTTTCATACACTTTGGGTGCCAAGGAGGAATACAGGTATCCCAACCCGGTTCCAAAGGAAAAAAAGATGATGATTTGAATAAAGTTGCGTTTGACTAAAATTACAAGCTTAACTACTAGCTCTACCAAATCAATCTCATCCCTATTTGTTCGACTTTCCATTTATTCAAAATTTGCCTGCAAATTAGAGAATAATACAAAATCAACCTAAAATCTTAGTTTTGCAGTTCATTTTGTTCAGATGTCAAAAAAGCAAGTTTTAGTTACTGGTGCTGCCGGTTTTATAGGATTTCACCTCTCAAAACGTCTATTATCTGAGTCCTATTTGGTAGTCGGCCTAGATAATATGAATGACTACTATGAGGTCTCTCTAAAACAGAGCAGACTGAATCTTCTAAAAGAAATTGAGGGTTTTGAATTCAGACAACTGAGTATTGGCGATAAAGAGCAGTTGGATCAATTATTTAAGGAGTATAATTTCTCTTTCGTAGTTAATTTGGCTGCTCAGGCGGGTGTTCGTTACTCATTAACGAATCCACAAGCTTACATCGATAGCAATATTCAGGGGTTTATCAATATTCTGGAAGCTTGTCGTCATCATAAACCAGAGCATCTTATATATGCTTCGTCCAGTTCTGTTTACGGAGCCAATACAAAAATGCCATTTTCGGTTCACAATAATGTAGACCATCCACTTTCCTTGTATGCGGCCACGAAAAAAGCCAACGAACTGATGGCACACACCTATTCTAGCTTGTATGATTTACCAACAACAGGCTTGCGCTTCTTTACTGTATATGGCCCTTTTGGCCGGCCAGATATGGCTCTTTTTCTTTTCACAAAAGCGATTCTAGAGGGAAAGCCAATTGATGTTTATAATCATGGTAAAATGAAAAGGGATTTTACCTATGTAGATGATATTGTATCTGGAATTGTGAAACTGCTTCCCGAAGCACCAGTAGTGAACAAATTATGGAACGGAGACCATCCAGACCCAGCAACCAGTTTTGCTCCTTATAGGGTTTTTAATATTGGTAATAACAAACCCGTAGAATTACTTAGGTTTATTGAGGTGCTGGAAGAAAAAATTGGAAAGAAGGCAGTAAAGAATTTTATGGCAATACAACCTGGTGATGTTCCTCAAACTTATGCGGATATTGAAGCGCTTGAAAACGCAGTTGGGTTTAGACCTTCGACTTCTATTGAGGTCGGTATTGGTAATTTTGTTGATTGGTATTTGGAATACTACAAAGTGTAAGTCTAAATGGAAAAGATTGGAATAATTGGATTAGGTTATGTCGGACTTCCGCTTGCGGTGGAGTTTGGTAAGATCATGGATGTAGTTGGATTTGATATTGATCAGGGGAGGATTGATGAATTGACAAAGGGTTATGATCGCACAAAAGAAGTAGAATCGAATGAGCTAAAGGAAGCTGTTAAACTTTCTTTTTCATCAAACATAAAAGATTTGGCTGATGTGAACTACTTCATAGTAACAGTGCCTACTCCCGTGGACGAATTCAAGATACCGGATTTGCGGCCTGTTGAAAGCGCAAGCAGAACGGTAGGCAAAGTACTTAAAAATGGAGATATCGCCATCTTTGAATCTACAGTATACCCTGGATGCACGGAGGAAATATGCGTACCTATTCTTGAAAATGAAAGTGGACTGAAGTTCAATGTGGATTTTTTCTGTGGATACTCTCCAGAACGAATTAACCCTGGGGACAAACAACACCGTGTTACCACCATTAAAAAGGTGACCAGTGGCAGTACCCCTGAAATAGCCGAGAAGGTTGATCAGCTCTATAAAAAAATCATTAAGGCGGGCACTCATAAAGCATCATCCATTAAAGTAGCTGAGGCGGCCAAAGTAATTGAGAACTCACAAAGGGATTTGAATATCGCTTTTGTTAACGAACTTGCATTAATTTTTGAGAGGGTAGGAATTGACACCCATGAAGTATTAGAGGCTGCGGGCACTAAGTGGAATTTCCTTCCTTTTAAACCTGGTTTAGTAGGTGGGCATTGTATTGGAGTAGATCCTTACTATCTGACCTATAAGGCCGAAGGGCTTGGCTACCGACCTGAAGTAATCTTATCAGGGAGAAGAATTAATGACAACATGCCGGTTTATATTGCCAATGCAGTAATCAAGTTGATGGCTAAGAACGATTTGCCAATCAATAAAAGCAGGATATTGGTGTTGGGTGTTACTTTTAAAGAAGATTGCCCAGATATACGAAATAGTAAAGTAGCAGATGTTGTTAAAGAGCTTCAAACCTATGGCGCACTAGTTGACGTGTACGATCCACATGCTGATGGGAAAGAAGTAGCGCATGAATATGGCTTGAAATTAATTGACACTCTTAAGGAGCAATATCACGGAATTGTATTGGCCGTAGGGCATCAGGAGTTTAAAACTTTGGATTGGGGTATTATTCGAGGAGAGAGAACAGTTGTATATGACGTCAAAGGATTCCTGGACAAGTCAATGGTAACAGCAAGGTTATAATGGGATTTAAAAAAATACTAGTAACAGGTGGAGCTGGATATATAGGAGCACATACCGTGGTTGAGCTTTACTCAAGTGGATATTCTCCAGTCATTATTGACAATTTTTCAAAGTCAGACAGAACACTTCTTGGTGGGATTGAAGAAATAACAGGTAAATCGTTAGTATTCTATGAAGGAGATTGTGCCGATAAACAATTTCTGAAAGAGATATTTGAAAAGGAAGGTAAGTTTGAAGGTGTCATGCATTTTGCAGCCTATAAGTCAGTTGGAGAGTCCGTTGACAACCCTGGGTTGTACTATCATAATAACCTTAATTCATTGTTAGTGCTTCTTGAGATGATGATGAAGTATAAAGTCAATAATCTTATTTTTTCTTCAAGCTGTACTGTCTATGGAGAGCCTGATTCGATTCCAGTGGATGAGCGGGCGCCTTTTAAAAAAGCAGAATCTCCCTATGGAGCTACAAAGCAGATGTGTGAGCAAATATTGATGGATACAGTGACGGCTGATAAAGACCTAGCGGTTATTTCGCTTAGGTATTTTAATCCAATAGGTGCTCACCCCAGCGCTATGCTTGGAGAATTACCCATTGATAGGCCCAACAATCTTGTTCCCTATATTACTCAAACTGCAATCGGTATTCGTGAAAAGCTAGTCATTTTTGGAGGGGATTATAACACACCGGATGGGACCTGTATAAGGGATTTTATTCATGTTGTGGATTTAGCCCTTGCTCATGTAAAGGCAATTGATAAGCTTTTAAGAAAAAACACAGATGAGCGTTACCAATGTTTCAATCTTGGCACTGGTAAAGGTGTATCGGTTTTACAATTGGTAAAAGAATTTATTGAAGTATCAGGAGTAGAGTTGAATTATGAGATAGGAGCAAGGAGAGCTGGAGATGTAGTAAAGACTTACGCTAATTCTACCAAGGCACAAGCTGAACTGGGTTGGTCAGCAGAACTCCCCACCAAGGATGCACTGCGTGATGCATGGGCATGGGAAAAGAAGATTTCAAAAAAATAGAAATTGAATACAGAAAAAATATCAATGGTAGACCTTCACGGTCAGTATCAACGGATTAAGCCCGAAGTCGATCAGGCAATTCAGGGAGTCCTTGATTCAACCTCTTTCATTAAAGGCCCTCAGGTTACCAAGTTTGAAAAATCATTGTCAGATTTCCATGATGGTGCTTATGCCATTACCTGTGGAAATGGAACAGATGCTTTGCAGATTGCAATGATGGCATTAGATTTCAAACCCGGTGATGAAGTAATCTTACCGGTTTTCACTTATGTTGCCACTGCTGAAGTGATTGCTTTGCTAGGGCTGAAACCCGTATTTGTGGATGTCAAAGAAGACACATTCAACCTTGATGTGGGTCAGGTTGAAGCAAAGATTACATCCAAAACTGTGGCGATTGTTCCAGTTCACCTGTATGGCCAATGTGCTGATATGGAACCCTTATTAGCGATAGCTAAAAGAAACAAGCTTTATGTAATAGAAGATTATGCGCAAGCCTTTGGTGCTGAGTATACATTTAAAGATGGCTCTGCAAAAAAAGCTGGCACGATTGGAACAATTGGGTGCACTTCATTTTTCCCTTCAAAAAATTTGGGTTGTTATGGGGATGGAGGGGCATTAGTAACCAACGACAAAGTGCTGGCAGAAAAAATAAGGATTATAGCCAATCACGGTCAACGGATAAAATATTACCATGACCTTATTGGAATAAACAGCCGATTGGACACCCTGCAGGCGGCTATTTTAGATGTAAAGATCAAATACATCAAAGAGTATGAAAAGAAAAGACAAACTGTTGCTGACTATTATGATAAGGAGTTGTCCAGTCTTCCCTTTTTAAATATTCCTGTGAGAAGCTCCAACTCGTCACATGTATTTCATCAGTATACATTGCGCTTGAAAGGAGTGGGCCGCGATTATTTTCGCCAGTATTTGGATGCGCATGGTATTCCATCCATGGTTTATTATCCTATTCCTTTACATTTTCAAAAAGCTTATCAAATGAAAGGAATTGGTAAGGGATCCTTTACAATAAGTGAAAAACTTTCTGATTGTGTTATCTCACTTCCAATTCACACTGAAATGGAAAAAGCGCAATTGTCTTACATTTGTGAAAGGATTAGGGATTATAAAGCCTAAAGATTTATGGACGCACCATTTTTTGCACATCCGACAGCGGTAATTGATAAAGGTTGCGAGATTGGTAGCGGCACAAAAATTTGGCATTTCAGTCACATTATGCCAGGCTGTATAATTGGCAGGAATTGCAATATTGGGCAAAATGTGGTGATCTCTCCTGAGGTGGTGTTAGGGGACAACACAAAGGTTCAAAATAACGTGTCAATCTATTCGGGGGTGATTTGTGAAGAGGATGTATTCTTAGGGCCCTCCATGGTATTCACCAATGTGATTAACCCTAGAAGTGCGATAAATAGAAGAGGGCAATATTCTAAAACATTTGTAAAGAAAGGCGCCTCTATTGGAGCCAATGCCACGATCGTTTGCGGGCATGACATTGGAAAGTTTGCATTTATTGGTGCAGGCGCTGTTGTGACTAAAGAGGTGCCTGATTATGCATTGGTGGTAGGAAACCCTGCGAAGCAAACTGGGTGGATGAGTGAGTATGGACATAAGCTGAAATTTGATGAGAAAGGAATTGCAGAGTGTCTTGAGAGTAAAGAAAAGTATCAATTAAAAGAGGGTAAAGTGAGTAAAATACAATGAAGAATTTTGCCTTAATTGGAGCAGCGGGTTATATAGCGCCCAGACACATGCAGGCCATCAAAGCCGTAGGTGGTAACCTGGTGGCAGCGCTTGATAAACATGATAGTGTAGGTGTTTTGGATTCTTATTTTCCCGACTGTGATTTTTTTACCGAGTTTGAACGTTTTGATCGTCACTTAGATAAGTTGAAGAGAAAAGGTATCAAAATAGATTATGTAAGCATTTGCTCACCTAATTACTTGCATGATTCCCACATACGATTTGCGCTGCGTCATGGTGCACATGCCATCTGTGAAAAACCATTGGTGCTCAATCCATGGAACATTGACGCGCTGGCCGAGATTGAAAAAGAAACGAGTAAAAAAATCTATACCATTCTTCAGCTTCGACTGCATCCTAGTATTATAGCATTGAGAGAAAAAATAAAAAATGGCCCTAAAGACAAAGTGTATGATGTAGGTTTAACTTACATCACCTCACGAGGTCACTGGTATCATCATAGCTGGAAGGGAGATATTTCTAAATCGGGAGGCATAGCTACCAATATCGGCATTCACTTTTTTGATATGTTGATTTGGATATTCGGTGGCGCAGTATCCAATAAGCTTTACGAATTAACAAACTCGAGCGCATCAGGCCTTCTGGGGTTAAAGCAGGCAAATGTAAATTGGAAACTTAGCATCCAACCATCGGACATTCCAGAGGAAATATACAAGGCTGGGAAACGAACGTACAGGATGCTGAAATTAGAAGGCGATGAAGTAGAATTTTCTGAAGGATTCACAGATTTGCATGAATTAAGCTATGAGGCAATATTAAGCGGGGATGGTTTTTGTCTTGATGATGCCAGACACTCAATAGAAATTGTAAATGCTATTAGAAAAGATATTAACTGAAATCACTTTACATGTTACTTTATATTGATCCTGGAATTGGGAGTGTAATCATTCAGGCTGTAATAGCCGGAACGGTTGGAGCACTGTACGCTTTTAAGGCGTATGGGAAGCGGATAAAGAATTTTTTTAAGAAGAAAAAAGATAAGGATAGCTGAAAATGTTGAAACCTGAATCTTCATCTTTTCGAGATCCATCCGGTTATCTTGTTATTCATGAAAATGTATATTATAGGGTTATAAATAAGGTTTACGCAAGCCAAATTGAGCTTCTTGAAAGTTCGGGGCTACTGGCAAAACTTTTTGAACATAATTGGCTTGTAGGACATGAAAGAGTTAACAATTTAGAATCATTATTACCGGATGCATATGCGATTCTTAAACCAAAGCAAATTCCGATCATAACATATCCCTATGAGTGGTGTTTTGGGCAACTAAAAGATGCAGCGTTACTCACTCTCAGAATTCAAAGTCTTGCGCTTCAGTATGAAATGATTTTGAAGGATGCCTCAGCTTTTAATGTTCAATTCTTTGGTCATCGTCCGGTTTTTATTGATACGCTCTCTTTTGAAAAGTATGTAGATGGCCAACCATGGCAAGCGTATAAACAATTTTGCGAGCATTTCTTAGCTCCACTTTGCTTGTGTGCATATAGTGGTAGTCACTACATGTCATTATTGAAACTCAATTTGGATGGTATACGATTAAATTTGGCATCTGAAATTCTTCCCTTTCAAACTTGGTTTCGCCCTTCTGTCTTATTGCACCTTCACCTTCACTCAAGGACAATAAAAAAATTTGAAAGTAATTCGGGAGGAAAGAAAACCAACACCAGAATAAAGAAGGAAAATCTTATCGCTTTAACTGACCATTTGATTAATTTTGTTGAGGGGCTGCAATTAAGAAAAGGTGAAAGAACAACATGGAAGGATTATGATAAACAAATCCATTATTCTGATAATAGCAGAAAAAACAAGGGCGATATAGTGAAAGATTATGTTGGGAAAGTAGACCCAACAGTTATTTGGGATATTGGAGGCAACGATGGTTTTTTTAGCAGGTTGGTGAGTGAACCTCATAGACTTATACTTTCTTTGGATGCGGACATCTTAGCTATTGAAAAGAATTATGGCCTTAATAAGCAACTTAAGGAAGACAGGGTGATGCCGCTATGTTTTGATATGGCAAATCCGACTTCAAATTTGGGTTGGGCAGGAACAGAACGCACCGAATTGCCAAAAAGATCAAAACCAGAAATGATTATGGCGCTTGCTGTGATTCATCATATTACAATAACACACAATATACCGTTTAAAATGGTTGCAGCTTATTTTGCTGATTTAGCAGAATGGATTATCATTGAATGGGTTCCTGCGGATGATGAAAAAATATCTCCCTTGGCTGACACATCAGGAAAATCCCTTTACAACAGAAAAAATTTTGAGCAAGCCTTCTTCACCTATTTTGATTGTATACATGAGGAGGGAATTAGTGAATTAGAAAGAACCATTTTATTGCTGAAGCGAAAATGATTAGAAGGGTATTAAAAACGAAGCCCGTACATCTTGTTGCGTTTCCAGCTTTATTCATAAGTCATCATTTCTTCGCCCTGGTTTTTTCGGGGGAAGCATACACCCCATCAAGTATTATTGAGATGGCATTTGTAATTTTAGCTTCCCTTGCCACATGTTCCCTTCCATTAGTCCTTATCTATAGTCTTGTTTCCCGAAAATGGAATCCTATAAAGACATCGATTATCATTTCAATATTGTTCATCCCATTTTTCTTTTTCCAGAATATCTACATTTTACTCAACGCAATTTCAAGTGAAAATATTCGAATCAGGTGGTTCATATTGATTGTCCCTCTGACATTTATTGCCATTTCCATCGCCATTATTTTGTCAAGGAAAAAGTTCACCCTGCTCCAAGAATATTTGAATATGACTTCAATACTTCTTGTTTTGTATATTTTATTGAATTTGGGCTTATTCTTTTCAGATTTGAAGCCATTAAGATTAAAGTATAACCCGCCAATTGAAAATTTGAAATGCGATAATTGTCCAGATATTTTCTTTTTGATTCTCGATTCATACACCAGCAATCATAGCTTAAGATCATATTTTTCGTTTGACAATACTGATTTCTCTTCGCAGCTTGAGAATTTGGGTTTTAAGGTGTCAGATCAATCTCTTTCAAGCTATTCTAAAACAGCTTACTCTATGGCGTCAACTTTTAACCTTGGACGGATTGATAGCTTAGATCAATATTTTGAAAGCGATATGGTGGAATTAATTAAAAAAAGCACTGTTGCGAAATCGCTGACTGAAAAAGGATATTTGATTTATAATTATTCACTATTCGATATTTTGGAAGAAAGTAAGTATTATTCTGTTTCTTTAGAATTAATTCCAGGATTTGTAAATGTCATATATCAAAATACAATTTTAAAATGGTTTGTTGATAACGTCAATCAATACACAGACATGTATTCTATTCATAACGAGATTTTAGATCGGATGATCGAAAAGTCAAAAACTGCCCACAGTCAACCAATTTTCTTGTATGCACACATATTGGCGCCTCACGCACCATTTGTTATTGATGCCACAGGAAAAGAAGTGACTTTTGCGAATCAGAAAACTGTCCAGTCTGAAGCTTATTTAGCTCAGGTAGAAGGGTTAAATATAAAAGTTTATGATGCGGTGAGCCAAGTGAGAGAAAGTCTTCCGAATGCGATTGTGATTATTCAAGGTGATCATGGATCGCGATTATTCAAGAAGGAAATAGGTGAAATTGAATCTCACACAGTATTCTCAGCTACATACTTACCCCAAAAACCGCTAGATAAATTCACTCCGAATTCGAACTCAATCTTTGACGCCTTATTTCAGAGCCTCAATTCAAAATAGAGACTAGTTAAAACCTATTTCTTTTCGGTGTTTTTTTAGAGAATAATAAGATATGCCAAATTTTGATAGTTGTTTTTTTGTATTTTTACGCCTGTTTTTTTTTGTTTCAAATCTAAATAACCAAATGAAAAAAGCCTTAATCACTGGTATAACAGGGCAAGATGGTGCGTATCTCGCTGAATTACTGTTATCCAAGAATTATGAAGTTCATGGTATCAAGAGAAGAAGCTCCCTTTTTAACACCGATAGAATTGATCATCTATATCAGGATCCGCATGAAAAAAACGTAAAACTCAAATTGCATTATGGGGATTTAAGCGATTCACTAAATGTAATTCGAATTGTTCAGGAAGTGCAACCAGATGAAATTTATAACCTGGCAGCCATGTCTCATGTAAAGGTGAGTTTTGATACCCCTGAATATACTGCTGATGTGGATGGAATAGGAACCCTCCGACTTCTCGAGGCAATTCGAATTCTTGGGCTGACAAAAAGCACAAAATTTTATCAAGCCTCTACTTCGGAGCTCTATGGTCTCGTTCAGGAGGTTCCTCAGAGCGAAAAAACACCATTTTATCCAAGATCACCTTATGCGGTAGCGAAATTATATAGCTATTGGATTACGGTTAATTATAGAGAAGCCTATAATATTTTTGCTTCAAACGGAATTTTGTTCAATCATGAATCGCCATTGAGAGGGGAAACTTTTGTGACACGGAAAATTACAAGAGCAGCGTGTAGGATATTTTTGGGTTTACAAAAAACCGTTTTCATGGGGAACATTGATTCAAAGCGTGATTGGGGTCATGCTAAGGATTATGTTTATGCCATGTGGCTCATGCTTCAGCATAACAAGGCAGATGATTTTGTAATCGCAACAGGTATAACTACAACGGTTAGAGAATTTATTGCTAAAACTTTTGAAAAACTTGGTATCGGAATTGAATTTAAAGGAACGGGAATAGATGAGGTTGGTTTTGTTTCCAAGATCTCCAATTCAGAAGCGCGGGTGAAAGTGGGTGACGTGGTATTAAAGATTGATCCCAAATACTTTAGACCAACAGAGGTGGAATTATTAATTGGAGATTCAACTAAAGCGAGGCAAGATTTGAATTGGACACTCAAATATGATCTTGACGCTTTAGTCGATGATATGGTGAGCAGTGATCTCCAACTTTTCCAGCGTGATCACTACTTAAAAGAAGGGGGTCATAAAATCTTCCAATATCACGAGTAGATGCAGAAAGATTCAAAAATATATGTAGCTGGTCATCGGGGAATGGTGGGGTCTGCCATAGTCAGAAAATTGACGGCAGAAGGATATACCAATTTAATTGTAAAATCATCCTCGGAACTTGATTTGCGGAGACAACTTGAAGTTGAACGTTTTTTTGCAGAGGAGCAACCCGAATATGTCTTTTTGGCAGCAGCTAAAGTTGGTGGTATTTTGGCTAATGATATTTACCGAGCTGATTTTCTGTATGAAAACCTGATGATTGAAAGTCATGTGATTCACCAAAGCTTTATTCACAAAGTCAAAAAGCTTTTGTTCTTGGGTTCTTCTTGCATATATCCGAAATTGGCTTCACAACCTCTAAAAGAAGAATATTTATTATCAGGATTTCTAGAAGAAACCAACGAGCCTTACGCGATTGCTAAGATAGCAGGTATAAAATTATGTGAAAACTATAGAAGACAGTATGGATGTGACTTTATAAGCGCTATGCCTTCAAATCTCTATGGTCCAAATGACAACTATGATTTGAAGAATTCACATGTGATCCCTGCTTTAATTGAAAAATTTCGGAACGCAAAAGAAAATAAAATTGAAAGTGTAGATGTTTGGGGAACAGGAAATCCCAAGAGGGAATTTTTACATGTGGAAGATCTTGGTGACGCATGCTTTTTTTTAATGAAGAATTATTCAGAATTGGGATTCATCAATGTTGGTAGTGGAATAGAGATTACCATCCGTGATTTAGCTTTTCTAATAGCCGAAATAGCGGACTTCAAGGGGAAAATTAATTTTGATACATCAAAACCTGACGGTACGCCACGAAAACTTCTTGATGTTTCTAAGATCAAGAAGTTGGGGTGGTCTGCCAAGATTCATCTTAAGCAAGGCATTCAGTCTGTTTATCACAGGCAATATGTTGAATTATAAGCTATGAATACCAGCGGGTTGGTGGGTGAAAAGAAATCCTTTTCTAAAGCGTTCGATTATTCTATAAAAGGACTCCTGATTGGAATTGTAATAACCTTGCCACTCACACCTAAATTGGGTTCTCTGTTTATTGTTTTGTTAGGACTAGTGGGTCTCACTAATTCAATTAGACTAAAGGGTTTAATTTCTCCTCCCGTCATGTTTTATTTTCTTATGTCTCTTTACTTGGTTCGGGTATTGTGGCTGGTGCGGGCAAGTGATATTGCTTATGGGCTAAAGAGTCTTGAAACTGAAGCTCCATTGTTGATTATCCCCTTACTGTTTGCAACTTTTTATCTGACAGGGGAGGCGAAGACTTTGGTCCTCAGAACTTATGTTCTTATGGCATTATCCATTATCGTTTTTTCTTTTTTTAATCTTTTACATTCAGTCAGCGGATCTGAACTTAATTGGGTCGAGTACTTTAGATTGTATTTAACAAACAGAAAGCAATCTTCTGAATCAAGCATGCTGACATGGAAATTCGCACATCCTACTTTTTTAAGTATTATGATAATTTATGCGCTACAGATAATGTTATTTTTTAGAAGGGCTTTTATGAAAACTTCTGTGATAATAATTTTCTCGGTATTATCGGGAATTTTTATTTTGCTGGCTGGTACAAAATTAGGCTTGATTATATATTTACTTACATTTATTGTCTACTTCATTGCAAGAATCCAGAACTTTACGTTTAGTAAGAATTTCTTTCAGCTGCTCTTTATTCCAGTAATTGTATTAATCTTAATGATGTTGGGATTATCAAAGAATGTGAACTTAGCCGAAATTGATCCAGTGAGACCTGGCTATATGATCAAGGCAATAAATGCATTTAAGAAGGAGCCACTTATTGGGTATGGGACTGGATCAACAAAAGAAATAGTAAAAGACATTGAAATGGAGAAGGTTGGGTATAGAGTTAACCACCCACACAATCAAATTTTAACCGATTTGGTTCAGTTTGGCATAATTGGTACAATTCCACTTTTACTATTCATATTGTCGTCTTTCAAATGGGCTATTATAACACAGAATTGGTTGCTGCTAATGGTGGTACTAACCTTTTCGATTCTAATGCTTACCGAGTCTCCGATTAATTCAAATAAGGGAATTGTCCCGTTTGTAGTGATTTTATGCCTGATCGGTTTTGATCGGATTGATTCATACCATTCTGGACTTAGTAAAACAAAGAATACTTAGAAACAACCATCATGAACATGCAAGATAAATCGATTTTAATAACTGGAGGTACAGGTTCTCTTGGGAAAGCCCTTACTCGACATATTTTGCAACACCATCCTAACATAAAAAAGTTAATAATCTTTTCACGAGATGAGCAGAAACAGTTTCAAATGGAGCAGGAATATTCTACAACTAAGTATCCGGGGCTGAGGTATTTTATTGGAGATGTTCGAGATAAAGATCGAGTAATTAGGGCATTTAGAGGAGTTGATTATGTAATTCATGCCGCAGCAATGAAGCATGTTCCAATTGCTGAATACAATCCAGATGAATGTGTAAAAACAAATATTGGAGGAGCTCAAAACGTAATTCATGCCGCTTTGGAAACGGGAGTTCAACGTGTAGTGGCATTATCAACGGACAAAGCTTGTGCGCCAATCAATCTTTACGGAGCAACAAAGCTAACATCCGATAAGTTATTTGTGGCGGCTAATAATATCAGAGGTATTAATCCAATAATATTCTCCGTTGTAAGGTATGGGAACGTCATGGGATCCAATGGATCCGTAATTCCATTTTTTCTAGGACGAAGGAAAGAAGGCAAGTTGCCTGTAACTGATCCGGATATGACAAGATTTAATATTACCCTGCAGGGCGGAGTTGATATGGTAATGCACGCGCTAGAGCATGCCTGGGGAGGGGAGCTCTTTGTGCCAAAAATTCCATCTTATCGAATTTTGGAAGTGGCAGAGGCAGTTGCTCCAAAATGCGAAATCATGATAACGGGTATTCGCCCAGGGGAGAAAGTTCATGAAGAAATGATTTCTTCTTCTGATTCATTTTTTACATATGATTTGGGAAAGTATTATGTTGTACTGCCAGCTGTGCCTATTTGGAATGTTGAGGATTTTATCAAAAAGCGCAACGCCAAACGGGTCCCCAAAGGATTCACTTACTCTTCTGGAGAAAATAAGGAGTGGGTTAATGTTCAAGAATTAAGGGTTTTAATAAAGGAGCATGTTGATTCAACTTTTGAATTATGAATAGTAAAGCAATTCCCTATGGAAGACAAAACATAACCGATGAGGATATTGAAGAGGTAGTAGCTGTATTAAAAGGAGATTTCTTAACGCAAGGTCCTAAAATAAAAGAGTTTGAGGAATCCTTTGCGGAGTACATTGGAAGTAGTTATGCGGTTGCGGTAGCAAACGGAACAGCGGCCCTTCATTTATGTGCTTTGGCGTTGGATGTTGGCAAAAGCAGCAAAATCATTACAACACCAATTTCTTTTGCGGCCACTGCAAATTGCATAAAATTTTGTGAAGGAGAGGTAATGTTTTGTGATATAGATCCGAATACTTTTCTATTGGATATAGAAAAAGTTAGAGAGCTTCTTACGAAAAGCCCAAGAGGTACCTATAGCGGAATAATTCCTGTTGACTTTGCTGGACGCGCGGTAGACATGGAGGCATTTAGAAACTTGGCCGATGAATATGGATGTTGGATTATTGAAGACGCTTGCCATGCACCAGGAGGATATTTTATTGATCAGTATGGAAACGATCAGAAATGTGGGAATGGTAAGTTTGTTGATCTTGCCATTTTCTCATTCCATCCTGTAAAACACATTGCATCTGGTGAAGGAGGGATGATTACAACAAACGATAAGGCATTGTATGAAAGGTTGCTTACACTTCGCAGTCATGGGATTACCCGTGATGAGTCTTTGTTTCGAAACAGTATTGATTTTGCAGCATCAGGACAATCTTCCAAAGGAGCAAATTATCCTGGCTGGTATATGGAAATGCAGGAACTTGGATTCAATTATAGACTAACGGATTTTCAGGCTGCACTTGGTTTGAGCCAATTAAAAAGAGCAGAAGAGGGTTTAAGAAAAAGAAGAGCAATTGCAAAAGTATATGATGAAGCATTTGAATCTCATTCTTTTATTCAATCACAATTGAATGAACTTAAGGGGACTCATTCAGGCCATGCTTATCATCTGTATATAATTAAAGTGCCCAATAGGCTGGACCTTTATAATTACTTACGGGAGAATAATATATTTACTCAGGTTCATTATATACCCACTCATTTGATGCCTTATTATCAAAATCTTGGTTGGAAAGAAGGCGATTTGACTGCAAGCGAAGATTATTATAGGAGTTGTTTGAGTTTGCCTATGTACCCGACACTAACGGAACAGGAGCAGAAATATGTGATTGATAAAATAAATGCTTTTTACTCTTGAGCAGAATAGCAATTATCCCGGCAAGGGGAGGTAGTAAAAGAATCCCGCGAAAGAATATAAGATTGTTTTTAGGTAAACCTATTATCGCTTATTCAATAGAAACAGCACTGGGTTGTGGGTTGTTTGATGAAGTGATGGTTTCGACAGATGATACAGAGATTGCAGAAGTAGCAAAGCGCTATGGAGCAAAAGTTCCTTTTTTAAGGTCAAATGGGAGTGCTGATGATCATGCTACAACCACTGAGGTATTGATAGAAGTATTAAATGAATACAAACACCTGAACTCCAATTTTGAGATTGGATGCTGTATATACCCAACGGCTCCATTCGTAAAAATGGAAGATTTAAGTAGCGGGCTCAAAAAACTAGTTGATAATAATTTTGATTCAGTTTTCCCTATTGTAGCTTTTGATTATCCAATATGGAGAGCCCTTAAAATTGTCGATAACCGAGTTGAAATGATATGGGAGGAGCATAGCAAAGCCAGGAGTCAAGATCTAGAAGAAGTCTACCATGATGCAGGACAATGGTATTGGTTCAATGTAAATTCGCTTATGAAAAATAGTGCAGTTATTTCTGGTAATTCTGGAGGAATTGAATTGCCGAGTACAAGAGTACAAGACATTGATACAGATCGTGATTGGGTTTTGGCTGAGCTAAAAATGAAATATTACAAAGAATAGTTTGAATGCGGGCGGTTTTAAAGGTTAGGGTAGATGCTGGAAACCGAATTGGACTTGGTCATTTGATTAGGTGCTTTTCAGTCGCTTCAATAGCTAAAAAGGAGATGTACGATTCTATATTTTATTTAGTTAAACCCCCGGAAGAGGTTTTAACATTAATAAATGATCATGGATATGAAACAAAACAGCTGAGTAAGGATTCATCATTTCTTAAAATGCTTGGGAATAATGATATAGTAGTATTGGATGGCTATCATTTCAATGAGTCATATGAACGATCTATTAAAGAGAAAGTCAAAAGACTCATCACTATTGATGATTTACAAAATCGGAAATTTTACTCTGATGTAGTAATCAACCATACGCCAGGTATACGGCCTCAAAATTATCGAAAGGAACCATATACTAAAATATATTCTGGTTTAAGCTACAGTCTTTTACGCCAGGAAATATTACATGCTGAAAAAAAAATGAAGGCAACAGAACCCTTGAGAAATTGTTTCATCTGTCTTGGGGGAGAGGACTCAAAAAATATTACATTACAAACTATTGAATATATTATCCCTATTTTCCCTGATTTGCGGATTGACATTGTTGTTGGGCCGTTATACAAACACCTTTCATCTCTTCAAAGTCATGTAAAAAGGGGTAAAATCAAGATTCACTCGAAAGTATCTGCTAATAAAATGGTTTCACTCATTAAAAGTAATGACTTCGCGATTGTTTCAGCGAGCACAATATCATTGGAGTGTGCATATCTTGGCATTCCTTTGTATTTGGTTCTCACCGAGGAAAATCAAAGGACTAATTATGATTTCTTTTTGCGGTACAAATTGGGATCACAAGTTGAGGATATTATAAATTATAACCTTGAAACAGGAAAAGTGATGATCCAAAATCAAGATAAGTCTTTCGTTGGTAATATTGAAAGCAACATCAAAAGGGCACTATTTTTATAATTCTATGAATGATATTGTATTAACACCGTTGGAGCTACAGCATATCGAGATGGTGAGGGATTGGCGAAACTCAAAGGAGGTTAGCAGCTATATGTATTCTGACGAACATATAACTTCGGAAGGTCAAGAAGCTTGGTATTCCAATATTGAAAATGACGATACTTGTAAATATTGGATCATTGAGTTTGGGAACAAACCAGTTGGTTTGGCCAGCATCACAGGCATAAATCGTGTTTTGAAAAGTGCATATTGGGCATTCTATCTTGGAGATAGTACAACAAGGGGAGCTGGGGTGGGAGCAAAAGTTGAGTATAATATACTTTGCATGGTCTTTGACGAATTAAAATTGAATAAGTTAAGATGTGAAGTTTTTGTATCGAATGATAAAGTTGTAAGAATGCATGAAAAATTTGGATTTAGACGTGAGGCTTATTACAGAGAGCACTGTTTCAAAATGGGTAAATATGAGGATGTTGTGGGTCTAGCAATTTTAAAAAGCGAATGGAATCAATTAAGAGAACTAATGAGAAGTAAGATTTATGCAAAATAATTATTCAATCCCTTTTTCTTTCTCGCAAGATGATGTAGTTAATTTTGCGAATGTTACAGGTGACAAGAACCCAATTCATCTAGATGAGGAATTTGCATCGAATACCCGATTCAAAAGAAAAATAATTCATGGATTTCTAGGGGCAAGTGTTTTTTCTAGAATTTTCGGAATGTACTTTCCTGGTGACGGAACCATTTATCTAAAACAGGAATTAAAATTTGTTGCACCTATGTACGCTGGAGAAAAGTATTTGGCTAAAGTGGAAATTTTGGAAATCGATACGGAAAAAGAAAGGGCGAGAGTTAAAACTTGGATTGCTGATGAGGAAGGTAAATTATTTATCGAAGGTGAAGCATTAATTGGGAATCCGTTATTTAGAAAATAGAGATCAGCGTTATGAAGCGAATTGCTGTAAATAATAAAATTATAGAAGATCAAAATTCTCCCTTTTTGATCGCAGAAATGTCGGGCAATCACAACCAGTCTTTAGATAGGGCGCTTGCGATTGTTGATGCTGCCGCTTCGGCTGGTGCTGACGCCATTAAACTGCAAACCTATACAGCGGATACTATGACCATCAAAGGCGCCTACACCATTAATGATAAGAATTCGTTATGGGATGGAAGGGAACTCCATGATTTGTATAAGCAGGCATACACTCCATGGGAGTGGCATAAGGCTATCTTTGATAGGGCTAAAGATCATGGAATGGTTGCTTTTAGTTCTCCTTTTGATGCGACAGCAATCGATTTTTTAGAAAGTTTGGACGTGCCTTTGTACAAAGTGGCATCATTTGAAAATACGGACCACCCACTCCTCAAAAAAATTGCAAGCACGGGTAAGCCTGTTATTATGTCCACGGGAGTTAGTACGATTGCTGATATATATGAATCTGTACAAGTGCTTAAAAGGAATGGTTGTAATCAACTTGCATTGTTAAAATGCACCAGTACATACCCGTCTACTCCAGAAAATACAAATTTACTTACTATACCACTACTCGAAAGAATTTTTGATGACTGTGTAATTGGCTTGTCCGACCACACAATGGGGATTGGGGCTGCGATAGCATCTATTGCACTAGGGGCCAGAATCATTGAGAAACATTTCACTTTGAGTCGTGCAGATGGTGGAGTAGATAGTGCATTTTCACTCGAGCCAGAAGAATTCAAGATGCTAAGTGTTGAAAGCAAAAGGGCATTTCTGTCACTTGGAAAAGTTGAATTGGGTGTGCTTCCGGCCGAGGAGAATAGCCTAAAATTTAAACGATCTATTTATGTGAGTGCACGCATACTGGCTGGCGAAGTATTTTCTGAAAATAACCTGAAAGTTATTCGCCCAGGTGATGGTCTTCCTCCAAAGTTTTATAGTCAAATAATTGGTAAAATGGCTAATCGAGATTATGATCCTGGCACCCCATTGTCGTGGGAGGTTCTTTAATTTCCTATCTTCTCGATTTTGCTATCCTTACCAAGAGTCTTAATGGATCACCTTAAATTGAAGAACAATTAAGAGCATCTCTCTATGGTAGGCAAGAAATTGGTGAGCCAAACATTTGTTTATGGAATTGCAAGTTTGCTGATTAATGGAAGTAATTTTTTTCTCATTCCCTTTTATACTCATTATCTCTCAACTGCAGAATACGGAATAATAAGCAGTGTCATTCTTTTTAGCACCTTCACAACCTCTTTCATGGGGTTTGGCCTTAATGGCGCTGTGACAAGATTTTATTTTGACTACGAAGCCAATGATTTTAAAAAATTTCTTTTTACAATTTTTGCTTTGCAAACATTAGTGTCGTTCTTAATCGCCTTTTCATTCACATTTTTCAATGGCCTTTTTCTAAATAGCTTGTTTAATAATGTGCCGTATGACCCCTTCCTAAAATATGGAATTTGGATAGGATTTGCGGGGGTATTTGCAGCGTTACCTTTGGCTTTACTTCAGGTAAAGTCTAAAGCACTACTATACAGGGCTTTTACCACCGCCTCCTTTATTGCACTCACATCTTTGATGATATATTTTGTTGTAATTAAAAAGGAGGGCAGTATTGGTGGAGTAAAAGCCTCACTGTTTGCAAATATTATAATGGCAGTGTTGTATTCAATCTATGTTTTACGAAACAGTAAATTCAATTTTAATCCGGCATATGCAAGAATCGCTCTTCTTTTTAGTTTACCTCTTATGGTGTATGCTATTTTTGGAACGCTTACTGAAGTATCATCAAAATATTTCATCGAAAAATTTGTTTCTCTGTCGGAGTTAGGCGTGTACAATGTTGCACAGCAATTTTCGGCAATAATATTATTGCTCGTGAATGCAATTAATATGGCATGGACTCCAATATTTTACGCCACCGCAAAGGTTAATGAGTCTTCGGAACTTTTCCGATCATTTGGTAAGCTTTTTATTTTTTCACTTGCATTGTTTGGGCTTTCGCTTTCTTTGTTTTCTGATGAGATCGTTTTATTACTCATGCCTTCAAGTTATTATGAGGCCGCTAAGTATATGCCTATCTTAATCTTGGCCTACATTATTGGAAATGGCTTTTGGATTTTGTTAATTAACCCGCTCACGTTTTCCAAAAAAACAGTTTACCTACCTATTTTGACCGTTTTTTCGGGATCAATTTCAATTGTTCTTAATGTAATACTCATCCCAAAATTTGGTGCCCTTGGTGCTGCATTTTCTACGTTGGCGACTTATTTCGTACTTATAGCAGCGGCCTATTTTCCATTTCGGAAATTCAGCAAGGTAAATTATAATATTCAGTCAATGACTTGGATGGTATTGATTGCCATAATTCTTTATGTCACATCTACATTCATTACTTTTAATAGTTTAACACTTACCATTATCTTCAAATTAGTCGTGTTAGCTTTCTTTTTACTCAGCCTTATGCAATTAAAAATTTATTCAATTGCAGAAATTAAGAATTTCTTCAAATCACATTTCGATATAATTTAGTAATGCAAAAACTATTATCACTGCATATTTTGAAATTTTGTATTAAACTGTTAAGGAGCATTGCTTTGAGCATTTTTAATTTCTCCAAGAGATTGGATAAACTTAATCTATTAAGCTCAACAGAAAAAAAGATCTTGCTACGGAACAAACAGTTTGAAAATAAGCACCGTGGTAAGCGAGCATTTGTTATCGTCAACGGGCCATCCTTGAAAGATCAGGATATAAATTGGTTATCTGATGACATAACTTTTGTGGTATCTGGATTCTATCGACATGAGGTAATTAGAAAATGGCAACCAACATATTATAGCATAATAGATAAGAATTTCTTTGACGGGTCAGAGCAAAGTCGAAATCTTTTTAGTCAATTAAATGAAGTGATTAAGAAGAGTATTTTTTTTATTCCGCTATTCCGAGGACTTAAATCAAATGAGTTGCTTAGCCTATTGCCCTCAGAGCGAACTTTTTATGCAGCATTAGCCGGTGGCCCAACCAAAAGTGTTGACTTCACGGGTGTTGTCCAGTCGTTTTATGGAGTTAGTGCCTTCGCTTTGGCTCAGGCAATCTTCATGGGATGCAGCCCCATATATTTGCTCGGATTCGACCATGATTATTTGGCCAATAGGGGCTTGGATAGACATTTTTACACTGGGGGAACTATTCCTGGCGCCACTGGAAATTCAAAAACTTTAGCCGAGCGGATTCCTTATGATACCGAGATGGAGGCAAATCTAAAACTTTGGAAGAATTATAGATCTTTAAAGCGGATTGCAGAGAAAAAGGGAATCAAAATCTACAATGCAACAAATGGCGGATATTTAGATGTTTTTGAAAGGATTGATTACAATAAACTTGATAAATAGACTCCAATGAACCCATCACAAGAGACAAATTCGTTAATTCCGAGAAGTGTTGTCTCTATTCAAAAAATCAGCAGAGTGTTTGTGGCGATTACTTTTCTGTCCACCTCCATTTATCTTCCTATACAAAATGTAATTATTAACGTAGCACAATTATCCATTGTTCTCTTGTTCTTGATGTTAATACTGCTAAGACGGTTGGTTTTGCACAAAGAGATAACTGTTTTCTTGTTTATTTATTTTTTGATATCCTTGGCGGTTGCTTTCTATAATGAATTCAGCTATCAAAACATTGCGGTATCTTATTTAGCGCTTAACCTATATGCATCTGTATTGGCTTCCGTATTTGTTTTACACAATGGAAACATCCGAGCATTAATTGAGCTGTATCTTGGATTGGCCTTGGCTGCTAGCATTCTTGCTATTTTTCAAGAATTCTCATATTTGATTGGCTTTGAAATTGGTTACAACCTGAAATGGATTTTTAATGGATATGCAAACCCTACTTACTCAGGTCCATTTCTTAAAGTAGCTTCTTTTTTTACGGAGCCAGGTTATTTTGCACCCTTCCTAATACCAGCTTCCTACATCTCAATGAGAAGTCTGGTATTCAAGAGTGGTGACATCAGTAGGATTGGTGCAATAATTATTCTTTTCGCGCTTATTATTACTTTCTCGCTCATTGGATATTTAGGATTGTTTATCTGTATAATCATTTTATTTAGAAAAAATCTAATGATTGGTGTTTCTTTATCCCTGCTATTTGTTTTTTATGTGGCATTAAATAGCCAATCTATAAAGCCAAGACTCGAGACGGTTTATGATTTTTTTAATGGCCAAGTCACAACTAGTTCAAATTTTTCAGCTTTGATAGTTATCCTTAATTATAATTTGACTGTTGAAGGGATCAAGCGTTACCCTTTATTTGGTGCTGGGATTGATGGGTATGAAATGGTTTCACGAAGAATGATTGAACATGGAATCGGAAATGAGGCCATTAATAAGATAATTCAAAATTATGATAGTGATATTTTGATGATCAAGGATGGCGGAAATTTGTTTTTCAGGTTGATAATAGAGTTTGGTATAATAGGGGTTATCTTAATTGTTTTATTTTTTTGGAAAAACACGAGTTATATTAGTGCTGAAAAGCAAATACAGTTTGCGTGCCTAATTTTTCTTGTAACATACGCCATGCGAACAGGGCAATATTTGAGATTTGAGGTTTGGTTTTTCATAATGCTCTTTTTGAAGGTTAAAGGAAGCAATGTCCAGCAAGAGTCAAGGATCGATCAAAAAATTTAATTTTGTTACTTCTTTTTCCACGTTAATTTATCGACTACGTACTGAGGTTTGGTTGTCGAGGTCAGGTATACACGACCTATGTATTCGCCAATTATTCCTATGCACATAAGCATTAGTCCGTTGAAGAAAATGATTAGCAATACTAAAGTTATCCACCCTTCAACATGGTGGTCATTGGTTAAGTAATCAAAAAGAAAGTATCCACCTAACAGGAATGATAATGTTGCTGCCCATAAACCAATAAAGGTTGCAATTCTCAATGGATATAAAGAATAGCCTGTTAAGTGCCTCACAAAAACTGAGAGTGATTTTGTCATACTGAAATTGCTTTTTCCAGCATATCGTCTATGATGCATTATTTCAATTTGAGTAATATTGGATGTTAACGAAAAAATTATTCCATCTACATAAGGAAATGGACCTTTATAATGAATGATTTCTCTCACTATACTAGCGTGAATAATTTTGAAAGGGGAAATGTAAAGACCCTTGGGTTTTTTTAGTAAAACCTTTGCCAAATATCCATTGAGTTTGCTGCCCCAATTTTTCCACAGGCTCTGATTTTTGGTTTTAAAAAATCCGTAACATACATCAAATCCTTCGCCACTCTTGCAATACCCATAAAGTTTTAAAATATCTTCAGGGGAGTGTTGCAAATCATCGTCCATGATGACAACAAACTCTCCGGTTGAATGTATTAGTCCAGCCATTATGGCATTATCTTGCCCGAAATTCTTCTTTAAACTCACTCCTTTTATTCTATCGTTGGATGCAGAGTAAGCAACTATCTTATCCCAACTCTTGTCTTTACTTTTATCGTTTACCAGTATTAATTCATACTCGATTTCACGTAGAGAATCCGTGATTCGATCAACAAGAAGGTCAATGGAACTTTCTGAGTTAAAAACTGGAACCACAATGCTAATTTTAATAGGGTTATCCATTTCGCATTAATTTGATAACAATGTCTTTTCCGAATACTTGAGTTGAAGTAATCTTGAAATCAAAAATTTCGCACCTACTTTCAATAAGTTCAATAATTGAAGTCTTATTGAAACGGAAAGCTTCAGGCCCCTTTCCAATGTTTGATGCTTTTTTTGCAAGCAGTCCAAGTAACCCTTTGGAATTGGAGATATTATGTAT
>JBATLM010000165.1:0-2305 GCA_049289315.1 Cyclobacteriaceae bacterium | reverse complement strand
GGCTATAGCATGCGCCAGTTGCACCTGCAGGTATTCACCAGTTTCGTCAGCTTCAAGGTATCCAGCTTTTTTTGCATCGACACCACTTACAATTGACCACTCTAATTTTCTGCCTGTACGAAGATCTTTTACGGAATCTACTTTATGCTCGCTTCCTTTTCTAAGTGCGTTATAATAATAGATTGTTCCTGCTTTGGTCGCAGTCACTTCATACAGAATCCGAAAACTTTGTGTGCTCGGTTCTAATAATTCGTAACGCGTATAGTCATCAGCTGTAGCTTGTGATTGAGCAAATACGCTTTGTGCAAGGCCAAGTACAAAGGCAATAAAGAGTAATTTTTTCATGGTGAGGTTTATTGACTGAATGTATCATAATCCTCCATGGTATCCAAATCAATATCGCCAAGGAGAAATGGGACGGAGGTAACGTTCGTTAGATTTTGTTGGATTATTTTTTTTGCTCCTTCGTTATCCTGGATTTGAGTTAGCGTTTCAAAGTGCGAATGATCAAACAGAACAGGAACACCTAGGGTTTCTTTATAAATCGAGGCGACTATTGATTGCTCTGTATTGTAATAAGCTTGCGCGATTTGTTTAATGTGAGTGCTTGTAAGGTGAGGTTGATCGCACACTGAAATGATAACGGCTTTCGATTTTGGGAATCGATCCCCTATAAATTTCATACCTGCCTTAATGGAAGCTCCCATTCCATTTTGCCATTGATTATTTTCTACTATTCGAACAGGGTAATCAACAATTACTTTTTTGTGTTCGGATGCATTGGCACCTAAAACAACAATCACCTCTCCGGTATTTGCTGTGAGCAATTCCTCAACAGTTTTTTGGAGTAAAGGCTTTCCATTGATTGTCAACAGCTGCTTTGACTGGCCCATTCTTGAAGAAGAGCCAGCAGCCAGAAGAAGTATTGGAATTTTTTCGAGTTGTTTATCCAATCGTATGATTCGAAATGATAGATTAAATTTCTATCCGTTTTTTTGAATGCCTTTATCTTCAGCGCCTATATATACCTGCTTAAAGACCTGATCGCTTAAACGATCACGTTGATGTATAGGGCCGTTACGATATTTAAGAAACCCACCTGAGCGGTGACTGAATTTAGATTGAATCTCAGCGATAATAGCAACTGCAATTTCATCAGGTGCTTCGGCCCCAATATCTAATCCGATGGGTGAATGAATTCTTGAAAGCATTTCACTGTTCATTTGAATGCCTTCTGCTAAAAATTCTTCACTCATTTTATCAAATCGTTTTCTAGGACCGAGAATACCGATATAAGGTGTTTTGGATTGAAGTAATGTTTTTAACACATCCCGATCGTATTCATAATTATGCGACATGAGGACGCAGGCCGTATAAGGCGTAATATTAAAATCCCGATCGATGAATTTCCTGTCGCACATGGCTAGTTTATCAGCTGTAGGGAAGAAGATGGGGGCAATGTGTGCTACACACTCATCGGTTACGTTTACTTCCCAACCTAATGATTTTGCCAACTGACTTACCGGTCTGGCGTCAAACCCGCCTCCAAAAAGAATAACAGAAAGGGTAGGTTGAACCAATTCCAGAAATACTTCATAGTCCTCACCTACCGAATACTTTTTTGCTTCAGAACGGTGTGTTGAAAAAATATTTTTCAGGTCTGTTTCAACTAACGTGGCGAGTTCATAGTTAGTGAATTTGTTTGTTACAACTTCATTCTCGTTAAGGATGAGTTTTTCAGCAGTATTTAGCTCAGAGAAGATTGTTGCCACAGCCAACGGTTTATCTGTTTTGATAAATTCAGCAAAGATAGAAACAGGATTATTCGAAGAAGTTGGATCGAGTGGCTCAATCAAAACATCAATTACACCATTGCACCCTAGTCCAATACCCAAATTTTGATTGCTTTCTTCCGTGGTGTCATACGTAACTGTCGTAGCAACCTTGTCGGTCATCACCTTACGGGCTTTGCGCAACGCATCCCCCTCAAGGCATCCGCCACTAATGGACCCTACCCATTTTCCATCTTCAGTAATTAACATTCGCGCACCCGGACTTCTGTAGGAAGAACCACGTACCCGAACCACAGTCGCCAAAGCTGCTCTCTTTTCTTTCAGATCTAGCTTTTGATATTCCTCAACAATGGTTTTAAAATCTTTCACAATTTTAAAGTTAGTCGATTAGCCTGAAACTAAGGTGTTGAATTAAAGGGTTATTCTCTGGAGTCAATGTAAAAAATACATTAACGCTCTTCTTTTCCCCTTTAATTACGAAAGAACCTCTGAGTTGGTTGAGGGGAGTGAGG